>JBDSFL010000360.1:0-5009 GCA_039919545.1 Thermoanaerobaculia bacterium
AGCACCATCGGTGCGCGCACTGGAAAACCAGGCAATCTCAGAGGACGTGCCGGCTGACGCGTTTCGGATCGAGTCTTACGCTCAGGGCGAACTCAGCGACATAGGCCGCGACCCGATCGGGAACCCCGAGCTCCTCCAGGAGTTCCTCGACCGGCACATCGTACTCGCTGACCTCCGCTCGCGAGAGTGTGAGCTCGAGGAGGAGCTTCGCCAAAACAGCGCAGTACTGATCCCTCTGGAAGCATCGGCGGCTCAGCTTCCCGCAAAGGTGCGCGAGCTGGCGGAGATCGACACGAAGTTGCGGCTCGCAGAGACCGGGAAGCTGAAAGACCTAGTGACGTTCCAGTCACGCATCGCGGCCGAGAAGAGCATCGCCACAACGCTCCGCGAGTTGCAACGGCAGTACGCAGCTGGGGTCTCCCTCGCGAAATGGCGACACGACTTTGACGGCATCGTCGCCACCGCCGGCTCACCGACCGGAGATGCGACGACGACGGCGCTACTAGGCGAAGCGCGGTCCCTCGTCGAGGAAACCAACCGGTACACCACAGAGGAGGACACGCGCATCAGCAAGGGCCTGGACGAGCGTGCTTCTCGGCTCCAGGATACGCTGAAAAAGCTCGACGCCCGTCATCGGGATTTCGACCGTGACGTCACCGCCAAGGTTGCTGGCTTTCAGCAGCAAGGGCTCACAGGCGACCTCGCGGGCCTCAATATCCTCTTGACCCGCCGGTCGACCTTAAGCGGTGAATCTGCGCGCATCAAGGCGCAGAGCGCGGAGCTCACGGAGCTCCACACACGGCGCCAAGCGCTCCTTTCTGAACTCCGCGCGGTGCGCGGCGACATCGGGAAGCGCAGAAAGGCGCAGCTCGCGCCGGTAAACAAGCAGCTCCGCGAGACGATCGACGACTACGCGATCAATGTGTACTACGAACCAGGCGGAATGCGGGCGGCGTACTGTTCCTTCGTCCTGGACGTGATGCGCGGTACATATTTCCAGGAGGACGCCGCGCGGACGATGTGCAAGAAGATCTCCCCAGGGCAGCTCGTAGATGCGGTGAGGCGGGGGGACAACGCCACCCTGGAGCAGGTTGCCGGCGCGACGTTCGCACCGCAGATCCTGGCGCGATTCCGGACCCTCCAGACCATCCACGCGCTCGAGGTGATCTCGACGCCGGACAAGCCGGTCATTAAAGTCGTCACGAAGGGCTCCGACCCAAAGCAGATCCCGGCGAACCAGCTCTCTGACGGCCAGAAGCACACGATCCTGTTGACGATCGCCTTGCTTGCGGAGTCGAACCTCCCGCTCGTCATCGATCAGCCCGAGGATGACCTCGACAACGCATTCATCTCGTCTTCTGTCGTCCGGACGCTCCGTGCCGTGAAGGAGCGCCGCCAGGTGATCGTCGTCACTCACAACGCCAACATCGCGGTACTCGGAGACTCGGAGTTGATCCTTCCAATGGCGAGAAGCGAGAATCGAGGGCAGATCAGCGAGCGGGGATCGATAGATAGGAAGCAGACGTCTAACGCAGTCCAAAACATTCTCGAAGGCGGTCGCGATGCGTTCAGACGTAGGAATGCGATCTACGGCTACTAGAAAGATGAACGCACCGTGAGTGAGGACACCGCAGAAGCCCCAGAGAGTTGCCTTGCGAAGGATCTGATTCTCAAGGCGGTTCCGGAGCGCAGCGACGATCTCGCGAGACTATGGGAAACGTATGGGCCGCAGTTCCGCGCCGGGTCCGACCGTCGCGAGTTCCACCTCGCCGCCGGAGTGTCGAGCCTGATTGTCTTCACGACCCGGTCGCTGCGGCAGCTCTGGCTCCTCGGATTTGCGGGTATGGACGCGATGAAGGCGCTCGGCGGCGTCATCTTCTGCATGCCGTACATCGGGCGAGCCTTCGACCTCGCGTTCGTCACCCAGCTGGAAGGGCAGGTCGACGCCGACAGCGCCTTCGACAAGATTCTCGCTGCAGCGCACGACCTCGGCGAGCGTGAGAACCCGAACGAAGTTCCCTGGCCGACGTGGGTCCCGGAGCCAGAGGAGGGACGCCCCACAGAACCTACGGGTGCTCTCGCGTTCGACCTTACGTGCTTGGCTACGGCTTACACGTTCCTCCACGAAGTGCAGCACCTCATCGGACAGGCGGACGGAACGGCGGAAGCTGGCCCAGCTGAGGAGCTCGCCTGCGACGAGTACGCGCGAGCCATGCTGCTCGACCAGGCGGAGTCCTACGCGTCGACGGCGGGAGTGCCCCTCGCGCTCGTGCGACGGAAGCGGGCGATGGCAATCGCGCTCGCGTCATTCTTCGTCGTCTGGCTCACCCCGGCCGAAGCTGCAGCCGGCACTGACACCCATCCCGCCCTCCGTGACCGACTCAACGCGTTGGCTGGTGGCTTGGCGCCCGAGGAAGACCAAGACCTGTGGATCTTCATGTGCTGCCTCCTCGCGAGCACCCTTCGGCGAGCTGGTCGGATCCCCCCTTCAATAGCATTCAGCTCCGCGCGCGAACTCGCGTTTGCGCTCATGGAGAAGCTCTAGTAGCGCGCTCACGATCTCGATAGGTCGCCCGCAGAGGCACTTCTTGGAATCCGTGCCCGTGCGTGGCCCCAACTCATGGCGGATCGGCGAAGAGGGGAGCCCTGATCGAGCTCGGACCCGGTACCAAAACCACCCACCGCGCTACGATCGTCTGTCTAAATTCACCGGTCGTGGGCGATGGTCTTGGGGTCGAGGAACCTCAGGTCCCATCCGAAGGAGCCGGAGTCCAGCCCTTCGGGATGGCCGTCGACACATTCCGTTCGCTCACTCAGAGCTCGCCCCCGGGTCCGGGGTTCTGTGCTGAAGGTAGGGTCGAGTGTTCACTTGGATCGTCTCGGGAGTTTTCGCTTCCGATTACCGGCTGACACCCCTGGACATCAATGTCACGAGGCAGATAACACTACCAGTTTCAGTTTGTTAGGGTGGCTCGGCCGCTCCAGGAAATGCTACGATGAATTCGTAATCCCCCATCGAATGGACGGTGCTGTGAACGGCTTCAGCGAGAAGGTTTCCTTTATCTGGAGCATTGCCGAGCTCCTGCGCGGCCCCTACAAGCCCGCCCAGTACGGCGACGTCATCCTGCCCCTCACGGTGCTCCGGCGGCTGGACTGTGTCCTCGAGCCAACGAAGGCGGCGGTCCTGAAGAAGCACGAGGAGCTGAAGGTTCGCAAGGCCGCGGGGATCGAGGCGATTCTGAACCGCGTCGCCCGGCAGGAGTTCCACAACGTCAGCCGACTCGACTTCCAAAAGCTGAAGGCAGAGCCCGACAAGATCGCCCAGAACCTCACGGCCTACATCAAGGGGTTCTCGACGAAGGCGCGCGAGATCATCGAGTACTTCGGATTCGAGAAGCAGATCGAGAAGCTCGACCAGCACAACCGCCTCTTTCTGATCGTCTCCAAGTTCGCCGAGATCGACCTCCACCCAGGCGTCGTCCCGAATACGCAGATGGGCTATGCCTTCGAGGAGCTGATCCGGAAGTTCAACGAGCTCTCGAATGAGGAGGCGGGCGACCACTTCACGCCGCGCGAGGTGATCCGGCTCATCGTCGAGATCCTCTTCACCCCGGACTCCGCAGCGCTCACGCAGAAGGGGATCATCCGGACGCTCTACGACTGCGCGTGCGGGACGGGCGGCATGCTCTCGGTCTCTGACGAGCACGTCCACGAGCTGAACCCTGATGCGAAGCTGATCCTCTTCGGGCAGGAGTACAACGAGGCTGCCTACGCGGTCTGCGGCTCCGACATGCTCATCAAGGGGCAGTCGCTCGACAATATCAAGTTCGGGGACACGTTCACGGCGGACGGCCTCAAGGGTGAGCGTTTCGACTACATGCTCGCCAACCCGCCGTTCGGCGTCGAGTGGAAGCCGCAGCAGGACGCGATCCGCCGCGAGAACGAGAGCGAGGGCTACGGTGGGCGCTTCGGCGCCGGCCTGCCGCGGATAAGCGATGGGTCCTTCCTGTTCCTACAGCACATGATCTCGAAGATGAAGCCGAGGGAGGAAGGCGGGTCCCGCATAGGGATCGTCTTCAACGGCTCGCCGCTATTCACTGGCGACGCTGGCTCCGGCGAGAGCGAGATCCGGCGCTGGATCATCGAGAACGACTGGCTGGAGGCGATCATCGCGCTCCCCGACCAGCTCTTCTACAACACCGGGATCTCGACCTACGTCTGGATCGTCACGAATCGCAAGAGCCCAAAGCGCCGGAAGAAGGTGCAGCTCATCAACGCTGCCTCTTTTTTCCAAAAGATGCGGAAGAGCCTCGGCCAGAAGAGGAACGAGATCTCTCGTGCGCAGATCGAGGAGATCGCGCGAATCTACGGAGCCTTCGCCGACGGTCCCCACGCGAAGGTCTTCGCCAATGATGACTTCGGGTACCGGCAAATCACAGTCGAACGCCCACTCCGACTTCGATTCGAAGTGACTGCGGAGCGGATCGCCGTCCTCGTCGGCGACGAGTCCTTCGAAAAAGCCTTCGGCCTTTCTAGGTACAAGCCGAAGGATGTGGCTGAATCCCGCGAGGCCGTGACCACAGCACTCCAGACTCTCGTGCCGAGCAAGACCTTCCAGGATCGCGACGCGTTCCTTGGCGCAGTGAAGGATGTGCTCTCGAAAGCTGGCGTCAAGATTGGCGGACCGCTGCGCAAGCTCCTGACAACGACTTTCTCAGAGCGTGATTCTACCGCAGAGGTCTGCCTCGACGACGACGGGAATCCGGAACCGGATTCGGAGTTGCGTGACACAGAGAACGTCCCGTTGAAGGAAGACGTTCGGACTTACTTCAAGCGTGAGGTCCTTCCGGACGTCCCTGGCGCGTGGATCGATGACTCGAAGATGAAGATTGGTTACGAGATACCCTTCAATCGGTACTTCTACACGTATGCGCCACCTCGGCCTCTCGAGGACATTGAGGCCGAGATCCAAGGGCTCGAGAGCGACATCGTGCGGATGCTTCGAGATG
>JBDSFL010000634.1:0-4507 GCA_039919545.1 Thermoanaerobaculia bacterium
GTTTGACACCAGCCTCCTAGGAGCCTGTCTGAGTAATCCCGGGATCGCAAGCATGGGGCCTGCGCGGCAAGATCAAGGCGCAGCGGCGTGTGATGGAGTGGTTCTCCTGCCGCGTCGCTGCAACGCCGAGCTTGACCGCAACCCCCATGCGCCCAAGGGGTTCCGGGCGGCGCGGGGCCGCCTGCATTGTCCCTTCGAGGGGATGACCCGTATCACCAGGCGTCGCGCCGCCTTGCAATCGACCCCGCGGCGCCCGGAATGCGATTCCCGGGATCACTCGGACAGACTGCTAGGGGACGCGCGGTTCCGCCGCCAGCGCGTGAGCCCCTTACACTTCCAGGTGGTATGCACGCCTGTCGATCCACCGCTTTCCTTCTCGCGGCTCTCGCCTTTGCGGTTCGCGCCTCGGCCGGGCCGGCGATCCTGATCGACCGCGTCTACACGTCCCCCGTCGACCATGCCACCCGGTTTTACGACATTCGAACGCCCACGGGCTACACCGCCGCTTCGGCGACGCCCCTTCCAGCCGTCCTGTTCCTGCATGGCCGCGGCGGCTCGCGCGGAGCGTTCGAAAAAGCGTCCTACGAGGCGGAGGCCGATGCGCGCGGGTACATCCTCATCTTCTGGCAAGGACGCTTCGACGAGAGCGTTCCCGCATACTCGACCGACTACATCGACGGCGTGCGGGGTTTCCCGGACGAAACAGACGTCCTGGCCTGTCTCGACAACGCGATGGCGAACTACAGGATCGATTCCGAGCGGGTCCACCTGGTGGGCTTCTCGCAGGGAGGCAAAGGCGCGCTCCTGATCGGCCTGAAGAATCCCGACCGCTTCGCCACCCTCAGCGAGGGGGCTGGGCCCTCGGATGCCTTTCAAGGGCAGGCGTGGTCTCCCGGATTTCCGGACTATGCGGCAGCGGCCGGAGGTGATTATCGTGGCGGATCGGGGTCCGTCCTTGCCCGATGGTTCGCCCAGTCGCCGCGCTTCTACCTCCCGAACGGGCGCAACCTGCCGATGGCGCTCTACCACGGCACGGCCGACACCACCGTCCCGGATTCGACCACGCTCTTCCCTTACCGGAACACCCATCACATCGCCGACACACCGGGCTTCGCCGACAGTCGCGGCGCGCGTCCGACCCTTTCCGAGCTGCACCGCGACGACCCGTCGGGCTATTCGTACCAGACGTCTTATCCCCAAGGGGTCGGACACTCCGAGGAAGAGGTGCTCCAGGCCAAACCTCTCTTCGATTTCATGTCGGGCAAGCGCCGTGTGGTTCGTCCGGAACGCGTGGTGGCGACCAGCTACGACGCTGCCGAGCGCAGCTACTACTGGGCACGGCTCGGAAGGATGAGCCCGCTCGACGGAGAGCCGGCCGGCTTCAGCGCCACCGCCGAAGCTTCTGGGAATTCCTTCACACTCCAGCCGCACGGGTCGCCGGCGATCACGCTGCGCGTGCCCCAGGCAGGTCTCGATCCGCTCCGCCCGCTCACCCTACAGCTCGAGCCGGGGGCGGCATCTCTCTCGTCTCTGCGACTCTCGGGAGCGTTTCCGCAGCGGCTCCTCGTCACGCGAAACAGCGTCGTGCTCCGTGCCGGGATCGATTTCACGCGAGAGGGCTCCGACGTCCTCTTCTCCGCGCTCGACTCCTCTTCCCCGATGCGTCTCGTGCTGCAGGAAGAGCCGGTGGCGGCCGTCGTGGAGAACGATCTCCTCGTCCCCGCCCTCGTCGAGGCGTCGGGACAGCTCGGCGCACGATTCTCGACGGAGCTCACCGTCGCGAATCTCGGCAACGTTCCGCTCACGGTCGATGCGCTGCTGCTGGACGGCAGCGGTGCGGCCACCAGGCTCGAGCTCGCGCCACAACGTTCCCAATCGTTCCCTTCGTCGGAGCTCTTCTCGCGCCTGGGCAAGAGCGGAGGCGCTTCGCCTCTGCGGCTCCGCGTCGTCTCCGGGACACCCGCCGCGCTTCTGGCCTCGGCGCGGGTCTTCAACACCCTCACGCGCGGCGGAACCTATGGTCTGTCGTTCCCGGTGGTCGCGGCGGGAGCTTCCGTCCTGCAAGCGGGTGAACAGGCGTACTTCTTCGGGGGAACCGCGGAGCATCCCGCCCGCACGAACATTTCCCTCTTCGCGCCATTCGAAGGGGTGACCGCGCGCGTCGACCTCGTGAACGATTTCGGCACCACGCTGTCCAGCGTGCCGGTGACGCTTCTCCCCCTCGCCCGCGTCCAGCTGGACGACGTGCTCGCCGCGGTGCCCCCGCCCGGTCGGGTGCTGGTCACGGTGGAATCCGGGCGCGCGCAGGTTTACGGCACCGTGGTCTCGAACTCGGTCACGAACGATCCCTTTCGGAGTCCGGCGCTCCTGCGTTCCGCCAACTCCACCGAATGGACCGTGCCTGCGGTCGCGGCCGCACCTGGGCGGAACGGCGCGACGTTTTCGAGCGACATCTTCCTGGGCTCGCTTCCGGGCGTGCAGGACTTCTTCATCGACGTGGAGCTCACGTTCCGCTCGCGTGACGGCAGGCCTCCCGTCACCGTCACGACCGCCATCATCCCCGGCACGGCGCGCGCGCTGTCCGACGTCATCGGCACTTTTTTCCCGGGATCCGTCCCGGGTGCCGGCGCGCTCGAGATCCGGAGCGCCTTCGGGCTCGAGCTGCTGGCCGTGACGCGCAGCGACTCGCCCGAAGGGCCGGCGTCGCAGGATCTGCCCTGCTTCTCCAAGGATCAGGCGTTCACCGAAGCCTCTCCCGCGGCGTTCGCGGGCGTGTCCGAGTTTTCCGGCGCGCGCTCGAATCTGGTGCTCGTGAACAAGGGCGCGTCCACGTCGGTCACGCTCCGGCTCGTGTCTGAAACCGGCTTCTCCATACCGGTCTCGGTGCCTCTTCTCGCGGGTGAGATCAAGCAGATCGATTCGGTGGCGCGGCTCTTGAGCACCCAGGACACGGTTTCGTCGGTCCTCCTCGTGATACCGGCACCCGGCGGGCGGCTCGTGGCCTCGGTCGCCCGGATCGACAACCTCACGAACGACCCCTCGGGCCTCGCTCCGCTGAGCTTTCCGATTTCGTTCGCGGGAACGCCGCCTCAGTAAACCAAAACCCTGGCGCTGAGCGTCAGCGGCGCGGCGTCGGCGTCGGCGACGGCGACGTTTCGGAGATCTTCCGCGCTCCCTCTTTCACGTCTTTCCGGATCTCCGAGGCGGTCTGCTCGACGGCCTCGCCCACTTTCTTGGCGCGCTCCTTGGCCTGCTCCCCCGCCTGCTCGGCTTTTTCCGAGATCTGGTCGGCGGTCTCGCCCGCCTTCTTGCGCGCTTCCTCGAGCGATTTCCGCGCGTTCTCCGCGGCCACCTGAGCCTCCTGATTCATCTCCTTGACCGCCTTGTCCGCCTTCTTCCCCGCCTTTTCGAGGGGGCCCGGGCCCGGCCGATCGTTTCGCTCGCAGCTCACGAGAGTGCCGGCCAGGACCGTGCACGAGGCCAGTGAGAAAAAAGTCTTCAGGGGGCTCTTCATGAGGCCATCTCCTTGTCGGTGGTGGTTCGGGTCAGGCTGGTTTCGATCGCGGGTGATGGACGCTTCCGTTCGCGCTCGAGCAGGAACGCAGCGCGGAGGAAATAAGAAGATGCATGGAGGATGGCGATCCGGAACCCCACGACGCCGTCCAGCAGCCCGGCCTTGAGCACATAGCAGCGGAAGAACTCGAACAGCGGCCGTAGCAGAAGGCCCGCGGCGCTTCCGCGCGCTCCCCGGTCAAACCGGTCGTCGGCGCCGAGCTGGGCGTAGGACGCGGCCTTGCGGAGCGCGTCCGAAACGTTCCGGTAGGGATGGTGGATCAGGTGACGCTTGAGCCTCCCGATGGCTCCCAGGACGACGAGCGATTCGTGCACTCGCCCCCCCACCGCGTGGAGCCCGCGTGACTTCCGTCCGAGACGCAGCTGCAGGTCCGGATACCAGGTGCCGTGCCGCACGGGCCGGCCGAACAGGTGCGACAGGCGCGGCATGCGATAGCCATCGAACTTCTCGCCGTCTTTCGCGAGCGCTTTCCGGATCGCGTCGCGCAGCTCGGGCGTGACGCGTTCGTCGGCATCCAGAAGGAGCACCCAGTCGTAGCGGACGAACTCGAGCGCTCGATTTCGCGCAGCCACGAAACCGTCCCAGGGGATCTCGACGACGCGCGCCCCGGCGGCGAGCGCCCGCTCCCTCGTCTGGTCCGTCGAGCCGGTATCGGCGACCACGATCTCGTCCGCCCACGACACCGACGCGAGCGCGTCGGGCAGCCGGTCCTGCTCGTTCTTCACGACCATGAGAACGGAGAGAGGGGCGGACACGGGCTCGATTATCCTCGACCATCGTATGAGAATCCTGGCCGTCGATCTGGGCCCCGCTCGCCGCGGAGGGCAGCGGCAAACCGCGCTCGTCTGCTCGGGGCTGGCCGAACGCGGCCACAGTGTCCGGCTCGCGGCCCTCGCCAGCTCACCTCTTCTCGACGACGCGACCCAGAACGGG
>JBDSFL010000638.1:0-9353 GCA_039919545.1 Thermoanaerobaculia bacterium
CATTGGCCGCGGCGGCCTCGCCGGCGCCGCCGGCCTCGCCAGCCTCCCCAGCAGCCGCGCCCGTTTCGACCGCGGCGGCCGACGTCGTCGACGAAGGTGTCAGGCCCATCCCGCCGGCTCTTCGTCCTCCTTCGTCTCCTTCCGGAACGATGCAGCGCCTCTCGCGCTTCTCCGAAGTTTCGGCCACGGACACCGCCCCGCCCGCGGAGGCAGCCGCCGCTTCCGTGCCGGAGGTGGCTCCCTTCGCAGACACCCCGGCTTCCTCCTTCGCGACTGCCGAGATGCCCATGGCTCGCCCCTCGAGCGCGACGCTCGCACCCGCACCGCGAGCCGAGGAGCAGACCCCGGAGATCAGCTTCGGCGAAGACCAGTCCTCTTCGTCCGCCAAGCGCGACGTCGAGCCCACGGTCAAGCACGTGAGGCTGCGCTCGAACGTCGACATTCTCTCGGAGCTCGACAAGCTGCGGAAGATCTCCACGCAGAAGCCCTCCAGCGCGAGCGGCGGCTCGTCCAGCAGCACGGGGTTGCGCGTCGAGTCGATGCGCGCGAAATCGCCGAGCTCACCCGGCATCTCTTTCGACGACCTCCTGAACGCCGGCCTGAATCACAAGCGCGACATCGCCAAGTCGTTCGACGTCTCCGTCTCGCGCGACGAGATGAACAAGAGCCGGCAGGTCACGATCGCGCTGCGTTTCTCGGATCTCGGCGGGGCGCCGGTCACCACGGAGAAGAGCTTCGCCGTCGAGCTGGCGAGCCTGCAGGACATCCAGAAGCTCCTGCTTTCGCTCAAGTTCAACGTGAAGACGGACTAGGAGTCTCTCCGAGTCATCCCGGGATCGCTACAGCCGCACACGTCAAGCGAAATCTTTTTAGCTTGACGGGCCCTCCCACCTTCGAGCTACCTTTCTCTCGTGCACGTCGTGGCTCACAGGGCATTCATCCTCCCTCTCATTCTCTGCGGGGCTCTTCTCGGCTGCACGTCGAGCGCAAGGAGCCCGCGCGCCAGCGCCGCGCCCCCGCCCGCTCCCGAGCCGGTGAGGGTGGTCGCGGATGCCAAGGAAGCGGCGACCGAGCATTTCTATCGCGGCAAGGCGCTGGCCCTCGCGGGGGACGGCGACTGCGCCCGTCTCGAGTTCACTGATGCCCTCGAAGGCTTTCGAGAGAAGGCCCGCCCGGGAGACGCGGAGGACCTCGAGTTCGCCGGCCAGCTGTTCGAGAGCATCAAGCTCTACCGCGGCACCACCGACGGTCAGGTGGCCTCGAAAGACCGCCCTCCGGTCGAAGAATCACGCGATTCGCTCATCGCTCCGGCGCCGGCCCCCAAGCCCGAAGAGGTCGAGGCCGCCAAGCGTGAGGTGGCCCAGTCGCGGCCCGAAACTCTGTTCGACATCCCGATCGTCGTGAACGAACGAGTGCTCAGGGCCGTGGCCTTCTACCAGTTCCGCACGCCCCAGCATTTCGCGGCCGCGCTCCAGCGCAGCGGCCGCTACCTGCCGATGATGCGCGCGGTGCTGAAGAGCCAAGGGCTCCCTGCCGATCTCGTCTACGTCGCGATGATCGAGTCCGCCTTCAAGAGCGGCGCCCACTCCCGCAAAGCCGCGCACGGCTTCTGGCAGTTCATCGAGGACACCGGCCGGCGCTACGGCCTGCGCAGGTCGCGGAGCTTCGACGAGCGCAGCGACCCGCTGAAGTCCACGATGGCCGCCGCCGCGTACTTCAAGGATCTCTACGAGATGTTCGGCGACTGGCATCTCGCGATGGCCGGCTACGACACCGGCGAGGGACGCATCCTGCGCGGCCTCCAGCGCACCGGCGCCCGCGACTACTGGGAGCTGAGCGCAACGAACGCGCTCATGCAGGAAACGAAAGACTACGTTCCCTACGTGCTCGCCGCCGCCCTGATCGCCAAGAACCCGGCCCGTTACGGTTTCGACGTCGTGACCGACCCTCCGATGGAATTCGACGTCGTGAGCATCCGGAAGCCTCTCGACCTCGCCAGCGTCGCCCAGACCGTCGGGACCACGCTCGAGGAGATGCACCTCCTGAACGGAGAGCTGAAGACGCGCAGCACGCCTCACGGCGTCTCGGAATACAACCTGCGCGTCCCGGCAGGCACGGCGGGGCTGCTCACCGCGGCCTTCTCCAAATTGCCTGCGGCTCCCGAGATGCAGGAGCGTCAGATCTCCGTGCGCAAGGGAGACACCGTTGCCCGCGTCGCCGCCCGGCAGAGGGTTTCGATCGCCGAGCTGTGCGACTGGAACGACCTCACTCCCAGCTCGAGGCTGAAGCGGGGCATGGTGCTCGTCATCGCCGACCGTCGGGGGACGCCCATGCGGCATGGCAGGCCTTCTGCGGCGAGCGACGCAAGCGACTCGACCATTGCGGGCGGGCAGCCCCGGACCGACAGTGTCGAGACTCGAACCGGCTCCTCGAGCGCGTCGAACCGCCCGCGGGGAAGCATTCGCGCCCTCCCCACTCCCGGCTCGGCCATCACGGTCGCCGATCTCGCGCCGCTCGCCACCTCGGCCTCCCCGGCGTCCTCGGTCGCGTCCCTGTCCTCCACATCCACCCCAGCGACCGCCGTCAGCCGGCCTGCTCCCGCGCAGGTCGACATTCCCGAGGAGGGCTTCGAGCCCGAGCCCGCGCGGCGCTCGGTTCAAAACGCCTCGGTGAGGCGGAGCGAGAAGAAATCGCACCAGAAGGTCACGTACACGGTGCGTCGCGGCGACACGCTCTTCCGCATCGCGCAGCAGTACGGGCTCACGGTGGACGCGATTCGCCGTCTGAACGGCATCCGGCGCCGCGAGGCGATCGCCGCCGGGCGCCGGCTCACGCTCGTCCTGGCCAGCACGCGCTAGCCGGCTCCCTGACAAGCCGAGCTCCGGTCGCGATCGAATTTCGGATTCCGCTCCCGCGGGTCCGCTTCGAGAGCGACTCCCCCGCTGATCCCTCGATGAACGATGATCCGCGGATCGCATGACGATCGCTCGCTCGTTCTCGGCCTCCGTGATCGGACTGGATGGCCGTACCGTGATCGTGGAGACCGCCATCGGAGCGGGCCTGCCCGGACTCACGATCGTCGGCCTGCCCGACGTCGCGGTGAAGGAGAGCCGCGAACGGATCCGGGCCGCGCTTCGCCACATCGGGTTCCCCTTGCCGGGCAAGAACCTGCTCGTGAATCTCGCGCCCGCCGATCTGCCAAAGGCAGGCACCGGACTCGATCTGGCCGTGGCGCTCTCGATTCTCGCCGCGTGCGGAGACCTGCCGCTCGAAGCGCTCGCTGGAGTCCTGCTCGTGGGAGAGCTGGCCCTGGACGGAACCCTCCGGCCCGTTCCCGGCATCCTCGCCATCGCCGAGCTCGCCCGCACCGAGGGCTACGCCGAGATCCTCGTCCCGGTCGAGAACGCGGCCGAGGCCGCTGCCGTGCCGGGCATCGCGGTCCGCGCGACCAGCCATCTCGGTGCGGCGGTGGCTCACCTCGCGGGGCGGGAGCTTCTGCCCGCGTTCCAGGATCTCGAAACGGACTTCGCCGCGCCGGACGATTCCGAATTCGACCTGAAAGACGTCCGCGGCCAGCTGGTCGCGCGACGGGCGCTCGAGATCGCGGCCGCCGGTGGGCACAACCTGCTGCTCACCGGGCCCCCTGGCTCCGGCAAGACGATGCTCGCCCGCCGTCTGCCTGGCCTCCTCCCTCCCCTCTCGCGCGAGGAGGCCGTCGAGGTGACGCGCATCTGGAGCGTGGCCGGCCGGCTTCCGCCGGGCTGCGGGCTCATTCGCGCGCGCCCGTTCCGGTCCCCTCATCACGGCGCGTCTTCGGCCGCTCTCGGCGGCGGAGGAAGCGACCCGCGCCCCGGTGAGCTTTCCCTGGCGCATCGCGGCGTCCTGTTCATGGACGAGCTGCCGGAGTTCCGGCGGGATGTTCTCGAGACGCTGCGGGAGCCGCTGGAAGAAGGCGTCGTCTCCGTCGCGCGGGCCCTCGCGTCCCGCAGCTTCCCCGCGCGCTTCCTCCTCGTGGCGGCGATGAATCCGTGAGGTTTCGTTGCCTATCTGCCATGACTTCAGTGGAAGCCGACGAACAGGAGGATTTCGCTGAGGAGGGTTCCCGTTTAGCGGCTAGGGGCTGAGGTTCTATTTTCGGAACCCCCGCAGCACCAGGCAGATACGACAGGTCGAAACTGATCTCGCCGTTGCCAACGACGACACGCTCCACGATGGTTTCGACAATCCGGCGCTTCTCCTCGAACGGCAACTCGGGCCACCGGCCGTAGAGGTCTTGGGCCTGGGCGATGATCTCGGCGGACGAGGCGTGCTGGATCTGGAGGTAGTCGATCTCGCCCTGGAGCCGGGGCCGCTCGTCCGCGATCTGGAGGTAGCGGACTTCGAGCGGCTTGTCCCGCTCCCCGAAGGAGGCGGGACTGAGCATGTCGGCCAGGTAGAGCCGGTACAGCTTCTCGCGCTCGGTGGCGATCTTCCCCTGCTCCCCCTCTAGAGCGGTGAGGAGATCGCGCTTCTCCCCCAGCACCGAGTCGGCCTGCTGGAGGTAGGTCGAGAGGTCGTCCTCGGAGAAGAAGAAGTCCCGGAGCTGCTCCTGGAAGACCTGCTCCAGGTCGAGTTCTGGAATCTTGTTCCGGCAGAGCGGGCAGATGTACTTCGGGGAGTTTGACGGGACGGCCATCTTCCCCCCGCAGAGGCAGAAGACCTTGCCGCTGAAGAGGTGGACGGTCTTCTTCGCGGGCCGCCTCCCCGTCACGCGGCGTTCCTCCAGGAGGGCGTTCGCCTGGTCCCAGACCTCGACCGGGACGACGGGGGTGACGGCAATCCAGACCCACTGATCGGCGGGCTTCAGCACCCAGCGCTTCTTGTCGCCCGTGCTCTTCGTGTAGTTCGCCCTCCGCTGCCCCTTCGCGGTCGGGTCGCGGAGCAGCCGGTCCACGGTCGTGTCCGTGAAGGGCGAGCCGTTCCGAGTCCGAAACCCCGCGTCGTTCAGCTTCCGGGCGACGGTCTTCTTGCGCCGGTGCTCCAGGAAGAGGTCGTAGAGCTGGCGGCGCACGGGGGCCTCAGCCGGGTCCGGGACGAGCTGCTTCCCGTCCCATCTGTACCCGAAGGGTGCGGCTCCCCCGAGCGACTTCCCGAGCTTCGCCCGGATCGGGACGGAGGCCGCCACCCGATCCGCGATCTCCTCCCGCTCCCACTGCGCCATGCCCGCGATGAGCGTGTAGAAGAAGCGGCCCGCCGGGGTCGAGGTGTCGATGGACTCCTGGAGCGAAACGAGGTCAGCGCTCTCACGCTGGAAGATGTCGGCGAACTCCAGGAGTTCGCGGGTGTTCCGGGCGAGACGCGCGAGCTTCGAGAAGATGATCGCCGTGACCCGCTTGGCCTGGATGTCGGCGAGCATCTTCCCCGTCTCCGGGTGGCCCATGACGCTCTTTCCCGAGACGGCTTCGAGGTGGTAGACGCAGACCACTTCCCAGCCTCGACTCTCCGCGTACATGCGGGCGCGCTTCTCGTGGTGCTCGGGACTTTCCCCCTTCGCCTGGTCCTCGGTCGAGACACGAATCCAGATGCCGACGCGCTTCGGAGCGTCCTCGGCAGCAACTTTCGCGGCGTCTCGGAGGATCATGCGGCTCCCTTCACGTCGCGCCGCTCCCCGAAGAGAGGGCGGCAACGCAACCCAGATTCATTGCCGCCGATTCTAGCGCGGGACTAGCCTCTGATAGCGCACGAGTGATCGAGATCTTGAACGCCCACTAAGCCCCCGCCTGTGACACCCCAAGGCAACAAGTCACCCGGCTGCTGCAGTCCACACACGATGCTGAGCCCTTCCCCTCGTTCACCCTTTCCCCCAGAATCCCACTTCTGAGCTGTACATGCGCATCGATTCCGTCCGAGATCTGAAGCAGAGGCTTAACTCCGAGCTGCTCTCCGGCCTGTCTCGCGACAGACCTGTGCGAGCACCCCACCGACCATCTGTCTCACCAGCAGAGCAGGTCGCTCTCGGAATCCTTCCTAGATCGCCCAATGACTTCCTTCTAGCAGTTCGCCTCCTAGACCGAGCATTCATCGACTCACCGCAATTCGAAAGAATCCTTCGGCTCTCTTCAAATGAGGTTGACATCGAGTACACCGGCCCCTTCTTCGCGCAACTTGGGGGTGGAACTTCGACAACGCCATCCTTCTCCTTCCAAGACCGCTCGCGGCCTCTGCTTATCGGTTCCTCCATCGGCTCGTCTTTGGCCTGTACTGGCACGCTCGGATGTTTTCTTCGACATCCTGATATCCCCAGCCCCCTGCTCCTCTCAAATAACCACGTCCTCGCTAATTTCGGTGCACACTTACAAGGTCATCCGATTCTCCAGCCCGGCTCCCGAGACAATGGCATACACCCCACAGACGTAGTCGCGACGCTGCACGACTCGATTCCAATCAGCTTCACGATAGGCGCTACCAATCCAGTAGATGCGGCTGTCGCTCAACTACTTCCTGGAACCCCGCACGACAGCTCTTCGCTGCAAACGGCCGGTTGCTCCCTCCAAGGCCTGCTGCACTGGAACGACTCCGAGGAACTCTCGGGCATCCCTGTAATGAAGCTCGGCCGCACCTCAGCGCTCACTCGCGGAGTCGTTAGCGCCGTTTCGCTAAGTACATTCATCTCCGCCGGATCTCACGGATCGTACTATCTGAACAACCTCATTCAAATTCGCTCAGACAGTGGGGAGCCCTTTACTCGACCTGGAGATAGTGGGTCGGTCAGCTTTTCACACGACGGCTTCGCCGTCTCGTTGCATGTGGCAGGCACTTCGCCGGAACCTGGCATTCCGTCTCATTCCCTGGGCAATCCTCTACAAACCGTACTCAAGCACTTCCCGCAAACGGCACTGCTCGTTTAAATACTCACGGCATCACGATAGAGGCGCCCTCATTCCCGACCGTCGTCTCGACAGCGACACTTTCGATCACCAAAGGAATCTGGTCCGCCGTTTCCTGCGTCGCCACTTTTACCATGATCACGAACCCATCTCCCCTTGGCGTCAAACCAACGGTGGCCATCGGATCAATGGATCGCACAACTACTCTCGCAGCTTCAACCGCACGAGAGAATCGGCTACCTTCACGCCCTTCTTTGGGCACTTCATCTTCAATGCTCCTATGAGAGTCCAACACAGTACTTGGATTAGCAGCTTGGGTGCCAGCAATCTCGCCCCTTCGTAGCTCTTTGTCAATCGGGCCACTCACACCTTCGCATACAAATCCAGCCCAATACATCGGATGCGACCGCGCTGACCTCACGTCCATTTGAGCGCGTCGCAAGGATTCGGCGCGCCCGAATCCGTTGACCAAGTAGCCATAGAACTTCTCCACGAGGTGCGAAGACAGCTCATCGTCCACTCGCCATAGTGTCGCAATAACCGTCTCAGCACCCGCGATTGCTAACGCCCGGCGTAACCCGAACGTGCCTTCCCCAGCAAAGATATCCCCTAGGCCAGTCTCACATGCCGAAAGAAACACGAGGGCGGTCCCTTCCAGGTCCATTCCAGAAATCTCGTAAGCACTCACGATCCGCGAATACCCTAGCCACGACTCACTGCCCCCGACGTCATTCTCCCGCCCAAGCCCACCAGCGAGTACTAACCCTGTTCGCATCAGCGGGTGTTCCCAATGAAGTGAAGACCACCGTGGTGGTTCCTCTCGCCTACGAAGGTAGTGGCCGTGCGTCGCCACATGCAGAACGATTGGCCGCACTGCCTTCAGGAATCGTTCCGCTGTGGCGTCCTCCCCGAGTGTGGCTTGTACACCCAAGCACGCACCCACTTGAATCGCCTCAATTCGGGTCGCAGGCAGCCTTCGGATACTCGCTTCCCAGCGCTCAGCCTTACCCCTATTGCCTTCGCTCGACCCTGATAAGCGCCCATCACCAAACCAGGGGTCACCAAACACCACCGGATCAGAACAGTTGGTAACGGCGCCAGCCGCCCGGCAGAGGTCTCGACCCGCGATTACGTGTGAAATGACATACTCGTCGATCAGGTACTTGTCATCTGATGTAAGAAGCATCTCGAAGGGCAATCGACTGAGTTCCCCATCGGGTGCAATGATCAAACGCGACACCTTCGGCGCTCCAGTAAGCAGCGGCTCCACGAGTGCAGCAAATAGCTCATGACAGCACTCAAACCATAGACTGATGGGCAATTCATTGTGACCTACAGTCTCGACTTGTTCTGAAAGCCATTCGATCCGCATATCAATCCGTCGCCCAGGAAACAGCTCCTTGTAGGCAATCCCATCCTTACTACAGAGGAAGGCTCCGTACCTATCAGGGAACTTGTGAAAGCCATTCCAGATTGACTTGCGGAGTTCATCAACCGGCCCCGAATCTAGCTTCCGATACTTAACATAGTCGATGAATACACTATCCGGTTCTAACCGTGCCAACACGTCTTCTGGGTGCTGCGCGTCAGGAACGAGCTTCTGCCTTGCCTTCGCTGCCGCAGATCGCTCGCTTGCTTCATGGTCGAATCGCCGTTGCGCGTCCGTTTGGTGCTCCGTAGCTTTGGGTCTCTCGTTGCTCAAGGGCCACGCTTCACCTTGATCGTTCGCCCCCTGCAACGCTCGGAGCTTGCGAACCGCTCCCAAGCCTATACCCTTCCATCGCAATACGGCCGCATATGCTCGGTCTACCTCTGGCCCCTTGCTCGGCAGCATAGGAAGAATGGAGAGCACATGCTCCAGATCCATCCATAGTTCGCCGACGAGAGCCATCCGCTCTCGTTCAGCCTGAAATGGAAACATCCGCTCAATGTCCCTTTCAGAGAGTTCCAACGCGCGGATGTAGTATTTGAAGGCTGACTGAAGTTCTCCTTCAGCACAAAGCAATGCCCCATAATTGACAAACACTGCATTGAAACTCCTTCGTGCAGTCGGATGTCTTTCAAGGATTCGGATCGCCTCTTCGAACAATGGCCGCGCATCAGCACGACGATCCTCCTGCAATGCGAGCGTTAGCCCTAGGTTGTTGAGACAGTCGGCGTACTCAGGATCTTGGGGGCCGGACCACAAACTGTCGCGAATCCTAATCGCATCACGAAATTTCTCCTCAGCGCTGTCGTACCGAGCCATGCGCCTGTATAGGTCTCCCCAATTATTCAGGTGTCTCGCCCATTCTATTGTGCTCACGAAGCCACCGTGGAGCCCGCTCACCTCCAGATAGTTGCGTTCGGCCTCTTCATACCGCTCTTGCTGCTTGAACACGCTCGCCATCGCGAGCAGTGACACGGCTAGTTCTCCCTTCCGTATCTGGCCGACTTCAGCATCGGAGTCGTCAGCATCGAGCTGGAATTTCCGTCTAATCGCTATCG
>JBDSFL010000640.1:0-8897 GCA_039919545.1 Thermoanaerobaculia bacterium
CGGGATCGTGCAGAACGTGCAGGGGTTGTTACAACCCTCGGCGACTTTCAGATATGCGAAACCCTTGCGATGCGTGAGCACGCGCGGCGAGAGGTCGTCGTACAGGCGCGTGGCGAGCGGCTTGTTCGTGAATCGCGGGAGCGAGGGGAGGCCCAGCGCCGCGCTCGGCGCGTGCTCCAGCTCGTCGAGGCCGATGAAGTTGTCGATCTCCGGGATCTCGGCCGCGAGCTCGGCGCCGTACTTCTGCACCATGCAGCCGGCCACGACGAGGCGGTCGATCTCCCCCGCCTCCTTGCGACGCACCTGGGCCAGGATCGCCTCGATCGATTCTTCCTTGGCCTGGTCGATGAAGCCGCAGGTGTTCACGATGACGACCCGCGACGAATCGGGATCGCCCAGGGAGAGCCCCTCGCGCTGAAGGTGCCCGAGCATGACCTCCGTGTCGACGAGGTTCTTGGGACAGCCGAGCGAAACGATACCGACGGATGGCAGAGTGGTCTTCATGGGCTCCGAATGGGTCGCGGCGTGGGCCGACGCAACAACCCTCGATTCTAACAGGCCGACCCCGAACGAAGACGAAGTACGATCCGGGCCATGAGTTCCCCTGACGATCGTTCCGGGCTGGACCGGCGGGCCCTCGCCCGGCGGATCGCCGCGCTGGTTGCGGCCGCGTCAGTTTCACCCCTGCTCCTGGGCGCGTCTGAGCCCGCGCCCGCCGGCGCGGAGGACGCGGCGGCCCGTGTGGCCACGGCACTGGCCGCATCGCCCGCCTCCTTGACGCCCCAGCAGCGGCTCGAGGTGCGCAACGGCGTGCGCGACCTTCAGAAAACGCTCGCGGTCGCCCGAGCGCGCGAGCTGCCGAACGACGCCGAGCCTGCCTTTCTGTTCCACACGGTTCTCACGCCGTGAGTCCGATCCGGGAAGGCGAGGCGAACGATCTCGCTTTCGCGACGATCCAGGAGCTGAAGGGAAAGCTCGCGCGGGGAGAGGTCACCTCGGTCGAGCTGACCGAGCTTTCGCTCGAACGGCTCGGCACCATCGGCACGCGGCTGAATGCCGTCGCGACGCCGATGCGCGAGAGCGCGCTCGAAGATGCGCGCCGCGCGGATGCAGAGCGGGCGGCCGGAAAGAGCCGCGGTCCGCTGCACGGCATCCCTTACGGCGCCAAGGACCTCCTCGACACCAAGGGAGCTCGCACCACCTGGGGCTCGATTCTTTACAAGGACCGTGTGGCCCAGCGCGACGCGGCCGTCGTGACGCGCCTTCGCGATGCGGGAGCGATCCTGGTCGCGAAGCTCGCGATGGTGGAGCTCGCGGGAGGCGCCGGCTATCGCTTCGCCTCGGCCTCGCTGCAGGGACCGGGAAAAAATCCCTGGAATGAAGGTCGCTGGACCGGAGGCTCGTCCAGCGGCTCCGGCGCGGCGGTGGCGGCCGGCCTCGTCCCGTTCGCGATCGGGTCCGAAACGTGGGGTTCGATCATCTGTCCGTCCAGCTATTGCGGTGTGTCCGGGCTGCGCCCCACGTTCGGCGCCATCAGCCGCTTCGGGGCGATGGCGCTCTGCTGGTCGCTCGACAAGCTCGGCCCGATGGCGCGATCCGCGGAGGACCTGGAGACGATCTTCGGCGTGCTGACGGGAACCGACCCGCGCGACCCGGCGACCATTCACATCGCCGAACGAATCGAGCCGGCCCTGCACACGCTGGAGATCGGCGTGCTGCCTGACTCCACCTGGAACGGCTACCAGCCGCAAGCGGTGGCGGCCATGTCCGCGGCGCTGAAGGTTCTCGAGGCGCAGGGGCATCGCCTCGTGCCGATCAAGCTGCCCGACCAGCCGTTCGACGCTTTGCTGCTGACGATCCTGGTGTCGGAGGCCGCCGCCGCGTTCGAGCCGCTGATCCGGAGCGGCAGGCATCTCGAGCTGATCGATCCCTTGTCGAAGATCGGGCTCCTACCCGGCACCACCGTTTCCGCGGTCGACTACATCAACGCGATGCGAAGGCGGAAGCTCGCCGCCGCCGACATGGCGATTCTCTTCGACACGGTGGACGTGATCGCCGGTCCCAGCTTCCCGTCGGTGGCGAGCCCGATCGAGGTCAACCTGGAGACCTGGTACGCCCTGCCGACCGACCCCCTCGGGGCGCCGGGAAATCTCTGCGGGTTGCCGGGAGTGAGCGTGCCGTGCGGTTTCGGCGAGGAAGGGCTCCCGCTGGGAATCACCTTCATGGGGCCGGCCGCGGGCGCATCGCTGGTGCTCACGGCGGCCAAGAGCTTCCAGCTGGCCACCGACTTCCACCGGAGGCGCCCGCCCGTCTGATCGCGCGGGCGGAATGCCAGCGCGATCGAACTGCTCTTACGGGTAGATGCGGTACAGCATGCGCGGATAAGGAATGCACTCGCGCAGATGCGGCACGCCGCTCATCCAGGCCACGAAACGCTCGAGGCCCATGCCGAAGCCGGAGTGCGGGAAAGTGCCGTACTTGCGCACGTCGAGATACCACTGGAAGGCCTCGATGGGGAGCTGATGCTCGTTGATGCGCTGCAGCAAAAGCGCGTGATCGTGAATGCGCTGTGAGCCGCCGATGATCTCGCCGTAACCCTCGGGCGCGAGCATGTCGAGGCCGAGCACGACCTCCGGATCCTGAGGATCGGGCTGCATGTAGAACGACTTGATCGACACGGGGTAGCGCGTGACCATCACGGGCGTGTCGTACCCTTCGGTGAGCGCCGTCTCCTCGTCGCCGCCGAGGTCGTCGCCGAACTTCACCGGGAAGCCCTTCTTCTGGAGGATCTCGATCGCCTCGCGATAGCTGATGCGCGGAAAAGGCTTCGTCGCGAGAACCTCGATCTTCGTGATGTCGCGCTCGAGCCGCTTGAGCTCCTCGCCGCGGCGATCGAGCACGCGCGCCGCGAGCTCCTTCACGAACTCCTCGGCCAGATCCATCAAGCCGTCGATCTCGAGAAACGCGACCTCCGGCTCGACCATCCAGAACTCGCGCAGGTGGCGGCGCGTCTTGGATTTCTCGGCGCGAAACGTCGGCCCGAAGCAATAGACCTTCCCGAGCGCGGCGGCGGCGGGCTCGAGATAGAGCTGCCCCGACTGCGAGAGATACGCCTTCTCGTCCTCCGTGTACTGCGTCTCGAAGAGGTTCGACGTCCCCTCGCAGGCGTTGGGGGTGAGGATCGGCGAATCGATCTTCGTGTAGCCGCGCTTGTAGAAGAAATCGTGGATCGCGCTCTCGACCTCGCTGCGAACCTTCAGGATCGCGACCTGCTTGGCCGAACGCAGCCACAGGTGGCGCTGCGACATCAGGAAATCGACGCCATGCTCCTTCGGAGTGATGGGCCAGTCCTGACAAAGGTCGAGCACCTTCACGTGAGACACGCTCATCTCGACACCGCCGGGAGCGCGCGGTTCGAGCTTGATGGTGCCGGTCATCTCGAGGGTCGACTCCTGGGTGGCCCGGTCGGCGTCGTTCCAGACCTCTTCTGGAACCTCGGCCTTCGACACGACGCCCTGCAGGTAGCCGGACCCGTCCCGCAGAACGAGAAAGCGAATCTTCCCTCCCGCGCGACGCTGATAAAGCCAGCCCTTGAGAGTGACGGTCTGGCCAGCGAACTGGGAGAGCTCGGAGATCGACGGAGACGCGTTCATCACTTCAGACATCGCGCGGGAGGTTACCAGCCTCGGGACCGAGGCGCCGGGATGGTCTCTTGCTGGAGACGCCCGCCGGAAGGGGCCAGGCCAAGGCGGTCTCTTGCTGGAGACGCCCGTCGAAAGGGGGTGCCCTTCCGGGCGAGCGCCGCCTTCTGCCGGCGGCTCGTGTCCGGAGATGCCCTGTCCTTGTCGGCTGCCTCACGGTCCCGACAGTGCATCTCCTCCCAAGGTCGCCGGAAGGGCACCCCCTTCCGGCGGGCTCTTCGCTCTCTTCTTTTCGTTTCGTCTGGCTTTCACACGAACTGTTGCCGCACTTCGACACGCCCCGTGCCCGGAGATCGGCGTGCGCCGAACGCGCCGCGCAGTCGATACGAGAGAGGTCATCGCGGCGCTCTCGAGTTCCTTGCTGAGCTGTCATTGCAGCCGCAAGGTTTTCGTGGCGCAAGGAACTCTAGGTCGTCGACGCCGATCCCCGGGCACGAGGCTGTCGCCATCGCAGATTGCGGGCGGACGAAGAGAGGGAAATGAGGAAGGGACAAATTGCGCAGCGTCGAGTCGCTGCGCGACGTCGACAGAAGACTTTCGAACAGCGTCGGGCCGCGACTCACGAATCCGATTGCCTGGGCACGAGGCCATCCGCTCCGCGCGATCAGCGTCGCCATGACGTAGAGGTTCCCTCTTCGCAAGCGCGGCGCCGCCCAGCGGCAGCGTGTTCAGCTGTTCCTAATCCTCCCGCGTCCACCGTTCCGAGTCCTCATGAAGAACGAAGGAGCAGCTCGGCGTGAGGAGCGATTCGGCTGGCGACTTTGGGAGGAGCTGCTGCGCAGTGACGATGAGGCTGCGCATGCAGCACGGCAGCTCCGTACAGGAGGCGCGCGGTGGCGCGCGCCGCTCGCCGGTCGGAATCGTCTCCTCACGCCGAGCGGATCGAAGCGCTTGATCCTGACGTCGAGAGTGAGCGTGCTCCGCGGGTCATCGCATTCGAGTGGGGACGAAGAGCTCGTCGGGAGGGGCGCTTCGTCCGGGGCGACCTTGGGAGGAGCTGCGCGAAGAGGGTGAGGATACTGATGCCGTCCAGCAGCTCCGTACAGGAGGCGCGGGCTGGCGCACCCCTCGCTGCTACTGGCCCGCGCCGTTCGCCCGGACGGAGTGCCCCTCCCGGCGGGCGGCTCCAGCACAGAGCGGTCCTTCCGCGTCCCTTCCCACCGTCCGAATCCGAGGGTCGACCTACCGCGAAAGTTTGCTTCGATAGCTCTGAAGCACCACGTTCGCCTGGCTCAGGCGGAGGAGCTTCCGGTTCTTCGATTGCGCCGCGTCGGAGTCGTTCTCGGGAACGATCGTTCCTCGCGTTTCGCGCGTCAGCTTCTCGATCTCTTTCTGCAGCATCTCGAGCTCCGGTTTTCCGTACTTTTTCAGGTTCGAGGTGTTCAGCGAGAGATAGCCGTCGCCCAGCTCACTGGCGGTCTTCCATGCGGGTCCTGCCATGCCGGGAGAATGGTCTCCTTCGGCGGGTGCGTCAACAAAGAGGTGCTCCGATGCCTCGCGGCGGCTTGCGTGCTAGATTCTGTGGTTTCGCACGCTAAGAGCCAATTCGAGCGAGCTGGAGGCCAATGTGGGATTTCCCGGAGTCGATTTCCTCGGCATCGATGACATGCTTTCCGAAGACGAGCGTGCCGTACGCGATCTCGTCCGCGACTTCGTCGATACGGACGTGCTGCCCATCATCGAGGAGTGCGCCTACGAGGGGCGCTTCCCGAAAGAGCTGATCCCGAAGATGGCCGCGATGAACCTGTTCGGCTCGACGATTCCCGAGTACGGCCTGCCGGGACTGAACAACGTGGCGTACGGTCTGATCACACAGGAGCTCGAGCGCGGCGACTCGGGTTTCCGCTCGTTCGTGTCCGTTCAGTCGGGGCTCGTGATGTTCCCGATCTACAAGTTCGGAACCAAGGCCCAGAAGGACAACTGGATCCCCCGCATGGCCAAGGGCGAGGCCATCGGCTGCTTCGGCCTCACCGAGCCCGACTTCGGCTCGAACCCGTCCGGCATGCGCACCGTGGCCCGCAAGGAGGGGAACTCCTGGGTGCTCAACGGCGCCAAGGCCTGGATCACCAACGGATCGATCGCCGACGTCGCCGTCGTGTGGGCCAAGGTGGGCGGGCATGACGGCCCGATCCGCGGCTTCCTCGTCGAGAAGGGGACGCCTGGCTTCACCACCTCCGAGCACAAGATGAAGATGTCTTTGCGCGCCTCTGTCACCTCGCAGCTCGCCTTCGAAGACTGCCGCATCCCGATCGAGAACGTGCTCGAGGTCGAAGGCCTCAAGGGGCCTCTCTCGTGCCTCACCCAGGCACGCTACGGCATCGCGTGGGGGGGCATCGGTTCGGCCATGGCGACCTATCAGTGCGCGCTCGATTACGCGATCCACCGCAAGCAGTTCAAGGATCGCCCCATCGCTTCCCATCAGATGGTGCAGGAGAAGTTCGCGTTCATGATCACCGAGATCACCAAGGGCCAGCTGCTGGCGCTCCGTCTCGGGCGCATGAAGGACGCTGGCATCATGAAACCCGAGCACGTGTCGATGGCCAAACGGAACAACGTGTGGGTGGCGCGCGAGTGCGCCAAGCTCGCCCGCGAGATCCTGGGGGCGAACGGCATCGTCGGCGAGTATCCGGTCTTCCGTCACCTGGCGAACATCGAGTCGGTGTTCACCTACGAGGGGACTCACGACATCCATACCCTCGTGCTCGGTCAGGCGGTCACTGGGATTCCCTCTTACAACCCGCCCATGGACTAGCGAACAGCAGGGGGGACCATCCGGTCCCCCCTGTCGCGTTTCCGTCTACTTCCCGGTCACCACGAAATGGGCTCTCCGGTTCTTCGCCCAGGCCGTTTCGTCATGGCCGGAATCGAAGGGACGATCCTTCCCGTAGCTGATCGTCGTGATGCGTGAGGCGTCGACGCCCGAACGGACCAGGTAGTCCTTCGCGGCATTCGCGCGCCGTTCACCGAGCGCGAGGTTGTAGCCGCGCGTTCCACGCTCGTCGCAATGGCCCTCGATCGTGACCTGAACCTCGGCGTGGCGTGACAGCCACTCGGCGTTGGCCGAGAGCGGGTCGCGCTGATCCTGACGGATCTCGTAACGATCGAAGTCGAAGAACACGTCCTTGAGGTAACCCTTCCGGTTCATCTCGTCGGGTGTCTCGGAAGCGGGCGGCGCCACCTCCGGTGCGGGTGCAGGGGTGGGCGCGGGAGGCGGCGGCGGAGGCGCCTCGATGCGGAACCGAACCGTCGCGGTGGCCACCACGCGGTCGAACGAGTCCAGCGCTTCGGCGCGCACGGTGTGCTCACCCGCGCCGACATTCGGGAATCGCGTCATGAGGTCGGCCGACGAGGCCACGCGCATCGGCTGGCCGTTATCGAGCCGTACGTCGTAACCGTGCGCGGCGAAATTGCAGAAGTTACCGCCGCGCGGGGAGAGTCTTACCTCCACGTCGCCCTGGGGCAGGGTCGCGCCGTCCGTGGGCGCGGTGATCCCGAATCCGCACTCGGGCTTGGTGCAGGCGCAGCCGATCTGCAGGGCGACACTGGCCAGCAGCAGGATGAACAACAGGCCGCTCTTGCGGAGACCGCTCATGAATCTCATTGGTTTTTGAAAACCTCCTCTTTCCGCTCTTGGACTGGTCAACTCGAAAAAGCCAGGGACTACCGCTTTCCTATGCAAGCTGTGCCACAGACATTACATGAAAGAACGAATCTTAACGTGTCGCCCTTACAATCACAGGAGATGGCCATAACCGGAAATCTCCGGACGATGCAGCTTTCCGAATTGCTGCAGTGGCTCTCCATGGGCCAAAAAACCGGAACCCTCGTCGTGAAAAGCACTTCGGGGGAGAAGCGCATCTACTTCAAGAACGGCCGGATCATCTCGTCCTCCTCCACGCTGGAGCGCGAATACCTGGGCCACTTCCTCGTCGCCTATGGATACATCACCGAGGAAGAGCTCGAGAAGGCCATGCAGGTGCAGCAGGAATCGAAGATCCTGCTGGGGAAGATCCTCGTCATGATCGGCGCGATCCAGGAGGCGGCGCTCGCCGACCTGATCCGCCTCAAGGCTTCCGAGACCATCTACGACATCTTTCTGTGGACCGAAGGCGGGTTCGAGTTCATCGACGGAGAGATTCCTCAGCTGCCGATGATCCCCATCTCCGCCGATGTGACCGGCATCGTGATGGAAGGCTTGCGGCGCTACGACGAATGGCAGCGCATCCGTACCAAGATCCAGAACGGACGCGCGATTCCGGGCATGGTGCAGCCGATCGACCTGGAGACTCTCCCCGATCGCGAGCGGCTCATCCTGCACGCCATCGACGGCATTCACTCCATCGAGGAGATCGCCCTCTCGACGTTCAACCCGGAATTCTCCGTCGCGCGGTTCGTGTTCGATCTGATGGAGTCCGGCCATGCGGCGATCGTGGGCGAGAAACCCGAGGATCTGCCGCCCGCGGAAGACGCGGACGAGGCTGTCTTCGCCGAAGCGAACGATTCCCCGTTCTCGGAGGACGGCGATCATGAGAAGGGCGTCACCATCGAGCCCGAGCCTCGTGCGCCCGCTCCAACGCGCGATTTCTCGCGATTCCTGAAACGAGGGCCGGACTCCTCCGCGGGTGCCTCGCGAAGCACGCTGCCTCCTCTCGTCCCGCCTCCGGCGCCCGTGCCGGCGGACGCCAGCGATCATTCGCGCCCGGCGCTGAAGATCCCTTCGTCCGTCGAGCCGCCGCGACCGCCGGCCGGCAGCGATTCCTATCCGAACATCCCGCTCACGCCGTCCACGGCGCTCATCCCGGCCAATGCGGTTCCCACCCTCACCAAGCCGATGGAAGAGCTGATGTCGTGGTCCTTCACCCCCAACGAGGCGTTCATCGTGTCGCGCATCAACGGACACTGGGACGTAAAATCCATCGTCAAGATCAGTCCTTTTCCCGAGATCGAGGTCCTGCGCGTGTTCCAGAGGCTCCACACGGGTGGCGTGATCGCCTGGCACTGAGCACTGAAGCCCAGATCGGTGCAGAAAGCGTGATCGTGTTCGATCGGCCGGATCAGAAGAATCGTGAATCAGGCTGGCGGTGGGCTCAACGAGCCTTGCGAGCTGCCGCCGCGATGCTGCTGCTGGTGGCGCTCTCGGGGCTGCCGCAGGATCACTGGCTCTTCCTGTTCGAATTCCTGGTGCTCGCCATCGTC
>JBDSFL010000657.1:0-5499 GCA_039919545.1 Thermoanaerobaculia bacterium
GGGCCTCTCTTCTTTGTACGCAACGGCCTTTACGGGACGAACGCTCCTACGAGCGAGCCGTCGTCACCCACCCGCGGCGATAAGATGCGGCTCCTTCATGTCCGACGAATCGCACAGTGACCCGGCACCTCACTCGGAGAGCGAAGCGACGCATCGGCTGGAGCGTGTCGAGAGCCCGCGCATCTCGACACCTAACGGCTTGGAAGGGGCCGCACGCGTGCAGTTCGCACCCGGTGACCTGATCGGTGGGCGCTATCGCATCGTGAGCTTGCTCGGCAAGGGGGGCATGGGCGAGGTCTTCCGCGCCGACGACATCAAGCTGGGGCAGACGGTCGCGTTGAAATTTCTGCCGGCGCACCTGGCCGAAGATCCACAGTCTCTCGCACAGCTTCACCAGGAAGTGAGACTCGGCCGGCAGGTTTCGCATCCCAACGTCTGCCGGCTCTTCGACATCGGAGAGTGGCAAGGGCAGCACTTCGTCTCGATGGAATACATCGGGGGCGAAGATCTCGCGAGCCTGCTCCTGCGCATCGGACGCGTCCCCGCAGACAAGGCGAACGAGATGGCCCGGGGCCTGTGCGACGGCCTTTCCGCCGCGCACGCATGCGGCGTGCTGCACCGCGATCTCAAGCCCGCCAACGTGATGCTCGACGGCAAGGGCGAGGTGCGGATCACCGACTTCGGCCTGGCCGCCGTGGAGCATGAAGCCGGGCGGGACGGTGTGATCGCCGGAACCCCGGCCTACATGGCTCCGGAGCAGCTCGACGGAAAGCCGGCGACCATACGGACCGACATCTACGCGCTCGGAATCCTCCTGTACGAGATCTACACCGGCAAGAAGCCGTTCTCGGGAAAGACGCTCCGCGAGGTGCGCGAATCGCGGTCTGGCCGGATCGTGTCCGCGCGCACCCTCGCGCAGGACATCGATCCCGCGGTCGAGGAGGTCATCCGACGCTGCCTGTCACCGGATCCCGCCCAGCGTCCCGCTTCGGCGCGTGCGGTGGCCGAGGCGCTCCCGGGCGGTGACCGGCTGGCCGCCGCACGGGCCGCGGGCGAGACGTTGTCTCCGGAGCTCGTCGCCGCGGCGGGGGCCGACATCGGCATCGCTCCCGCCCTGGTGTGGACGCTGATCGCTCTCTCGGTCGCGTGCGTCGCGGGATTTCTCCTGATGGTGAAGTCGGGCGGACGCCTGACCGAGCTCGTTCCGTTCGAGAAGCCGCCGAGCGTCCTGGCGGAGCGTGCACGAGAGATCCGCCTTTCGCTCGGCCTTCGTTCCCAGCGCGTCGTCGGCCGCGGCTACTGGTTCGACGGTTCCTATCTCCGCTACATCAACGAGACCGACTCCTCCATCGACCGCTGGAAGCGTCTATCTCAGGGTCCGCCGGTGGCGTTCTACTGGCTTCGAGAGGCACCGGGACCGCTCGAGCGAGGTGACGAGCGCGTCTCGATGAACGAGCCCGCGCTCGGCGAAGGCGAGACGCTCATCGTCATCGATACGCTGGGCCGCCTCGCCTCTCTGACGGCGATTCCGGCCGGTGGCCTGCCTCTCCCCGCGACGACGCCTGACTGGCCGAAGCTTTTTCAGGCGGCCGGGCTCGAGCCGAGCCGCTTCGTGCCGGCGCAACCCGGCGACATTCCCCCGTCCTTTGCCGACGCGCGCGTCGCCTTCACGGGAACGCGCCCTTTGGATCCGGGAATTCCGCTGCGCGTCGAGGCGGCCGCGTATCGGGGCATGCCGGTCTTCTTCTCCATCGCCGCTCCCTGGAACGACCGGGCCCGGAAGCTCGGGGCCCTTCCCTTCAGCGGGTCGGCGCTCCGCAGGTTCGTCACCTTGCTGGGGGCGGCCGCGCTCTCGATCGCCGCGCTGCTCGCCTGGAAGAATCTGAGGCACGACCGAGTGGACCGCGTGGGGGCCAATCGAATCGCGATCGGCTTCCTCCTCCTCACGGCCCCGCTCGCCATCGTGCTCGCGCCCCACACGGGCGAGATGGCTTTCGAGCTGAACGTGGCGTCGGGAATTCTCGGCCGGGCCCTCCTGCAGGCGGCGGTCGTGTGGGTTCTCTATATCGCGCTCGAGCCCGTGGTCCGCCGGCGCTGGCCCGAACTGCTGATCTCCTGGACCCGCTTGCTGAGAGGACGGCTCGACGACCCGATCGTGGGCCGAGACGTCCTGATCGGGGTGACGGCCGGCACCGCGCACGCTTTCCTGGCCCAGGCGAGCAACACGTTCGCGCCGCGCCTCGGAGCCCCCGGCTTCGGCGTCCCCCGGATCCCCCATACTGAGATGCTGGATGGAATTTCGGGCGCCCTGAACTGCCTGGTCGCCAACATGGCCGGGGATCTCCAGTTCGCGTTGATCTGCATCTTCCTGCTCGCGCTCTTCGCGCTCGTCTTCAAGCGGCGGCTCGCGGCGGCGCTCGTCCTGGCCGGGATCCAGATGCTCGGCTACTATCTCGCGATCGGGCGGTTCGTCCCGTGGCTCTTCACGGTGGCGATCACGGCGCTCGTCGTCGTCGTGGCCGCGCGCTTCGGCCTGCTGGCCATCGTCGCGCTGATGGTCGCATTCCGGATGACCTTCGCCTCGCCGATCACCCTCGACCCCAAGGTCGTCTATTTCCCTCAGGGCTTCCTGATCCTGCTCTTGCTCGCCGGCATCGTCTTCGTCTCGGCGCGCCGTGCGGCGAACAGGCCGCTCATCCCGTTGCACCTCCTCGACTGACGCGCGAACCGGCTCAGCCCTCGGGAATCTCGATCTCGGCGGCGAGAAGCCGCTGAGCGAAGAGCTTTCCTTGCGGATCGGAGCGGAGCGAGATCATCCCGCCGCCGCCGAGCGCTTGGCGCAGCACGAAGTTGAAGGCGCGCAGGCCCGGGATCTCGAAGCGCAGCACGGGGCCGCGGCACTCGTTTGCAAAGACGTTCCGCACGAACTCCTCCGTGAGCGCCGACGCCAGCAAACGGAACGCGTCCTCGCTGCGCGCCGCCACGCCGATGTTCGCCGTGTCTCCCTTGTCGCCCGAGCGCGCGTAGGCGAGCGTGAAGAGCGGCACGCGCGCCACCGGTTCTCCGCTCGCACGCGCGCCCTCCGACACGCGCACGCGGCTCTCGACCGACGGCAGCTCACGCGAGCCGGGAGCGAGCGGGCTCACCTCGACGCGTTCCCCGCCGATCCACACCACGGGACTCACCGCATCGCGCGGCACGGCGCCGGGCCAGAAGCCGAATACCTCCTGCACAGCTGGTTTTCCTCCCGGAATCGAAACGCCCGCGGGACCGGAGAGAGCGAACGACGCGAAGCGACGCGAGAAGGCCTCCACCCGCTTCTGGATGCGATCGCGCACGGCCACGCGCAGGAAGACCTCGCCGCGGCCCTCCGGCTCCGTCCAGCCCTGCGTCTCGGAGCTCACCTCGTCGAATTCACGCCCGAGACGCGTCCAGAAGATCTCCTCCATGGCCTGCGCCTTGGCGAGCGCAGACGGCGGACCGAACGCAAACGTCCCCGCGCTCTTCCATCCCGCGTGATACGAGAGGCCCGCCTTCAACGTGGCGGGGGGCGCGATTCCACGCGCTCCTTCGAACCTCACCCGATCCGGCCCGCTCTCCGTCACGCTGATGCGCGTCAGGTCGACGGTGACGTCGGGCGTGGCATACGCGCGCGGGTCCCCGATCTCGTACAGCAGCTGCTCGACCACGCTCTCGCGGGTCACCGCGCCCCCGGTTCCCGGATGCTTCGTGATGACGACAGCCCCGTCTGCGGAAACCTCGGCGATCGGGTACCCCACGTCGGCGAGGTTCGGCACGAGGCTCCAGTCGGTGAGATTTCCGCCCGTGGCCTGCGCGCCGCATTCCAGGATGTGGCCCGCGATCGTCCCGCACGCCAGGAGGTTCCAGTCGTCCCAGCCCCAGCCGAACTCGTGCACCAGCGGCCCGAGCGTGAGCGAGGCATCGGCCACGCGTCCGGTGATCACGATGTCGGCTCCGCGCGCGAGCGCCTCGGCGATGGGGCGCGCGCCGAGGTACGCGTACGCCGATTCGAGGCGGCCGGGAAGCGCGTCGAAGGGCGCGCCGCTGTCGAGATGGGCGGGCGACCAGCGCGCCGCATCGATGGCCGCTCCGCGCACCACGGCGATGCGCGGTGAAAGCCCCAGCAGATCGGCCTGCCTCAACAGCGCCTCGGCACACGCCTCGGGGTGCACGCCCCCCGCGTTCGTCACGAGGCGGATCTTCTTCTCGAGGAGCTGGGGCAGAATCTCGGACGCCGCCCTCACGAAGTCGGTCGCATATCCCTTCGACGAATCCTTCGCCTTCAGCTTCTCGAGGATCACCATCGTGATCTCGGCGAGGTAATCGATCGGCCCGCCCTCCACCTGAAGGCGAAGCGCGTCCGGATCGTCTCCCCAGTACCCTCCCGCGTTGGCGATTCTCACGACTCGGGTCATGCCACCACCTCCAGCAAGCGGTTCAGGAGATTCGCGGTGTCGCCGGGCTCGACCAGGCCGTCGTCGAAGAGTCGCGCCGTGGCCCCGATCGCATCCAGCCCGCCCACCCCAGCGTCGGGAAAGGAAAAAAGGAAGCGGGGAGAGAGCGCGCGCACGGAGAAGCCCGTGAGCGTGCCGGTGCGCAGGGCGACCCACGGCACGCTCGAGACGGAAAGCAGGCGCACGACCTCGGGCGCCGGGGGCTCGCCCGCTTCCCGATAGACGAACGGCCGCGCGCTCGCCATCGTGCGACGCAGGTGTCGTGCGGCCTCTCGCGACGAGCCGTCGATCTCGATCCAGGCGCGCCGCGGATGGCTGCGGGGTTCGCGTCGACTCGGGGGAACTCGTTGCAGCAGGAGCCGGGCCAGCGCGAAGGCGTCCGCCTCCGAATCGGCCAGGTGGTCGGCGACGCCCGATACGCGCGTGTGCATCTCGCCCCCTCCAAGCTCTTCGGCGCTGACGCTCTCTCCCGTGGCTGCCTTGACGAGGGGCGGACCCGCCAGGAAGATCGTGCCGGCGCCGCGCACGATGATGCACTCGTCGCACATCGCTGGAATGTAGGCCGCACCCGCGGTACAGGAGCCGAGCACGATGGCCACCTGCGCCAGGCCGAGAGCCGAGAGGCGCGCCTGGTTGTAGAAGATGCGGCCGCCGTGCTCGCGGTCGGGGAAGATCTCGGACTGGAGCGGCAGAAACGCGCCGCCGGAGTCGACGAGGTAGAGGCAGGGCAGCCCGTTCTCGAGCGCGATCTCCTGCGCGCGCAGCTGCTTCTTCACCGTGACCGGGAAGATGGTGCCCCCCTTGACGGCAGGGTCATTCGCCAGCAGCACGATGGAGCGTCCGTTGATGAGGCCGATGCCCGTGACGAGGCCGGCCGACGGGATTTCCTCACCGTAGAGCCCCTCGGCCGCGCGCGGAGAAAGCTCGAGCAGCACGGTGCCCGGGTCGATGAGCTGGGCGATACGCTGCCGCGCGCGCGCGCGGGCGGCTTTCGGAACCGGAGAAGCTCCCCGAGGGGTCGCCC
>JBDSFL010000010.1:0-5002 GCA_039919545.1 Thermoanaerobaculia bacterium
CGGCTCGGAGTGCACGGGCAAGACGACCCTGGCCGAGCGGCTCGCGCTCCGGTACGAAACCGTCTGGGTGCGCGAATACGGCCGGCAGTACGTGGACGCTCTGGCGCGCCCTCCCGCGGCGGAAGACATCGACCCCATCGGCCGCGGCCAGATTGCCGCGGAGGACGAGGCGGCACGGCGGGCGAACCGCGTGCTGGTGCTCGATACCGATCTCCTCTCCACGCTCGTCTATGGCCGGCACTATTTCGGAGAGGTTCCGTCGTGGCTCGAGCCGGCCGTCCGGGCCCGCGTCCCCGACCTCTACCTGCTGTGCGGAATCGACGTGCCCTGGGTGGCCGACGGGGTGCAGCGCGATCGCGGCCATCGGCGCGACGAGGTGCAGGGGCTGTTCCGCGATGCGATCCGGGCACAGCAGTCCCCGTTCATCGAGCTTGATGGCACCGTGGACGAGCGGCTCGAGCAGGCCGTCCGGGCGATCGATCTGCTGCTCGTTCCTTCCCCATAGCTCGGATCACGGAGTCGCGTACGGGACGACTTTCCACTCTCCCGGCTCGAAGCTCTCGAAGGCGATGGCCTGATCCGTTCCGAAGATGGATCGCAGGGCAGCCGCAACGGGCGCAATGTCGTCTCCGCTGTTCAGACGCACCCGGAGCGAGCTGTCACCCTGCTGATGGACCGCGAAACGGGCCAGCGCGAAAGGGCGGAGCACGGTCGTCACGTCGATGTTGTTGATCGCGCGCCCGTCGACGGCCCGGAACACGACGGGTGCGCGGCCTTCGAGATCGAGCAGGTACACGCCATCCGCGCGGTGCTCCAGGCGAGCCCAGTCGCCGGTGCGATACCGCAGGAGCGGCAGGAACGGATTGCGCCCGCCGGTGAGCGTCACCTCGCCACGTTTCCCGGGCGCGACGGACGTGCCATCCCCATCGAGCACCTCGACGAAGAGATCGGACGGAAGCACCCGGAACCCTTCCCCGTGGGAAACCCCGATCGGGCCCGATTCGCAGAGCGAGTAGAGGTCGATCACCGGACACGCGAAGCGGGCCTCGAGGCGCGCCCGCAGAGCCGGAAGCAGGGCCAGCGCGCTCGAGATCAGGGCTCTCGGGCGCGTCGTCTGCGGCAGCGCGGCGAGGTCGGCGAAGGAAAGCGGATCGCCCGTGTAGATCTCGGGGGCGCAGTCGTCGAGGAAGCGCGCGCGATCGTCCGGATGGCGCCACTCTCCCGGGTTCAGGTTCACCTTCACATGGCCGGCCCCGCCGAGCACGCTCGAGAGCGAGGCATAGGTCAGCGTCGTACGCTGCGAGCAGACGAACGCGATCGAGACCCGGTCGAGTCCGCCGTCGAGAGACACGCCCCGTTCCCGGAGCGCGGCGCGGAACAGCGGCAGGCGCTTGGCCGCCGCTTCCGGATGCGCCAGCACATTCATGGGCGTGCCGCTGGCGCCCGCGGTGTAGTACACGATGAGGTCGTCCAGCGGCTGGTCATCGGGCACGAAGGACCAGGGCTCGCGCGCGATATCGGCGCGTGTGGAGGTGGGGAGCGCTTCGAACGCGTCGGCCCGGCCGCCGCGCTTCCGATAGATCGGCACCTGAAGGAGCGCCGTCGCGGCGAATTCACGAACCCAGGCGGGGACCTCGCCTTCGTTCCAGACCGGACGCACGAGCGACTCCTCGAAGGCACGCACGCGCCGAAGTCCCTCGCCGGTGAGCCGGTCGCCGCACGCCATGTTGTAGCGGGGAGCGGCCTCGTGCTCGCGCAGGCGGGCGAGCAGCCCGCGCGAAGACTCCGGAATCAGAGGAAAGCGCTCGTCGTCGGTGAGGTGCGGGGATGCGGTCATGCGGTCATGCGCTCGCGATCATTCTCTTCCGTACGCCGCAGCCGCTTCCTCGGCGGCCTTCTTTTCCATCGCTTCCTGCACCTTTCGGATGCGCTCCTGGGCCAAGCGGGTGTCTCGCATCACGCGCAGGCGTTCGACGCTGTCGAGAGTCGTGAGTCGATCCGCCGCCTGCGTTTCGGACTCGCCTTCGGGTCGCAGTCCGAGCGCCTTCAGGACGAGGCGTACCAGCTCCTCGCGGCGATCGGGATCCGAGATGAAGTCGGCCGGCGCGATCACGCCGAGGAGCCGGTCCAGGCCGCTGGCGAGGAGGCTCCTCGCTGGCTCCGCGAAACGCCCGGCCTGCCGGAACCACGGGTCGTGAAGCAGCCAGCCGGCCACGAGCTGAAGCGTCGCGCGCCGCGGATCGCCAGGCACGAAGGGCGCCGCATCCACTTCGTGAAGACGTTCGCCTCCCAGCGCATGCAGCAGGTCCGAGACGACGGCTGCCACGTCCACGGTCCCGGCATTTCCGATACGAGGCGCCGCGAGGAAATCCCCCGGCGTCTCCGCCAGCCGATGCGTGAGCGCCTCGAGCGGGGGTCCGGGTTCCGTGCGGGCGAGGCTCATGAGCTCGTGTACTTCTTCATGCTGAACTCGCGCGCGAACGCCACGATGTCTTCCCACTCCGTCACGAACACCACGTCCCAGCCCTGCTCCTTCATCCGCTTGCAGTCCTCCGTCGACCAGGCAGGAGGCATGTGGAGCACGTAGGTGCCTCCGCCACGCGCGGCATCGAGCGCCTTCTGGGCCGCCGTCCAGCCATCGACACCAAGCTTGCGCTCCGTGAGCATGTGGAACATGTCGTGGTCGGTCACGATGAGGACGTGCGCGGGGCGGTCCTTCTTGGTTCGCCCGTCGAAGGCGGCTCCGAGCCGATGGATCCCGAACGCGTAGCCCGTCCCGAGATAGCCCGTGAGCACCCTTAGCACCGCGTGCTCGTCGCGCGAAAAACCCTCGGTCGAAAGAAAGGAGCCCGGCTCCCCAGAAAGAGTGACCATCACGCGGGCTCCGGCGCGCAGCGCGGAGATGGCGATGATCGTCCCGGCGAGCACCGGAAACGAAAGCTGCAGCGCCGGGTTCTGCATGGAGCCGGAGCAATCGACGCCGATGTAGAGGTCCACCGGTTCCAGCGCGGGCAACGAGCCCGCCGTGGTGCCATAGACGCGCTGCACCGTGGTGACGCCGGGAATCATCGTCTCGCTCACCATGAGGCTCTCGAAGACGTCGAGCTGATCGAGCGGCTCGCTGAAGGCCCAGCCGTCGAGCCCTTCGAGCTGCGGCTCGGTCGACTGAGGAATTTCCCGCACCGGAAAGCGCACCAGGTGCGGCACGGCGCGCTCGCGGTAGTAGCGGATCGTCAGCTCGTCGTCCGGGATCGTCACGCCCACGCTCTTCAGGATCTCTCGATACTCCGCCGGATCGCGGTAGCGCCGTCGAGGCACCGTGTCTCCCGCCATCGACTTTCCGGTACTGGCGTCGCCCTCGAGCCCCGTCACCCGCGGGTCGAGAGCCGGGTGAATCGCACCGTCCAGCTCGTCCTCGTTCATCTCGGTGAGGCCATCGGGGATCTCGTTCCCTGGCGAGCTCGCGGTATCCAGCCAGCCGCGGAGCGCCTTCTTGAGTCCGTCTCCGTCGTTCTCCTCCAGGTAAGGAAAGCACAGCGCGGCGAAGCGGCTCGAACCCTTCATCCAGTCGCGCGCGTAAACGCGCAGCACGCGCGCGCCCAGCCCGGCGTCCACGTCCAGCGCCGCGTCGATGGTTCCGGTCGCGAGCGTGGCGCGGGGCAGGCTCCAGAGGATCTCGTAGATGCGCATGTAGAACGTCCACATCCGATCCTGAGACCCGGCGCCGAGATGCCGGTAGACCTCTCCCATCCGCAGGCCCGCCTGGTGCTGGAGCCGGTCGTTGATCAGGAGGTCCGCATAGAGATTGCAGATCAGACCCGCATGCTTCTCCTTCGTCGGGAGCGCCCGTCGGATGCGTGCGATGAGGCGCGCCTGATCGGCCAGATCCGCGGGGCAGTAGACGTGATGGCCGATCTCGTGACCCATCACCTCGAGCGGAAACTCCTCGAGCCCGCTCTCTTTCACCTGGGCCAGGCTGATGACGACGGCCTGGTCGTTGAGCCGGATCATCGCGAAGCTCGAGGTCAGGAGCTCGCGCGCCTCGTCTTTCCGGTCGAAACACCACCGCGGCTCGCTCAGCTTCGTGAAGCGGCTCCACAACGCGAGCGCCTCGGGCCAGCGCGCGCTCCAGCGTTGCGCCAGCTGGGTCAGCGCTTCAGTCATCCCGCCGCTCCGAGCACGAGGACGGCATGTGAGTAGCGAAGCGTGACTGCGAGGATCGATCGCGATGACGCCGAGCTCGCCGCAGAAGCAATCTCCGGGATCAGCGCGCGACGGCCGTCCAGATTCACGTTTCCCTTCGAATCGAGACAGTCCTGGCGAATCGAAGGGCGATCCGGCCGCACCGCGTTCACAGGCAGGAGGGTCGCACCGAAGCGGTCGGCATGCAGCTCCCACGTGCGTTCACCGGAGAAGACGAGGAGATGGCCGTCCTCGTCACTCACCGTCGGGGGCGAGACGAACAGGCCGCCGAAGCCACGAAAGGCGCCGATCTCGTGCGCGACGTTCACCGTGCGCACCTGATCGGGGAACGCCGGATCGAGCCATGAGTCGGCGCGCAGGCGCGAGATCAAAGCGCCCAGGGCCAGCGTCGATTTCACGCCGAGAATCGACGCGGCGAGCTCAGGAGGAAGAGCCGCGGCCGCGTCGAGCGCGGCGTTGCGCAGGTGGGCCACGCCACAGCGCCACGCTGCCACGCGGCCCGCGGGCAAAAAGAGATCCATGTCCTCGATCCGAGGGGCGAGCGCGGCCATCGTACGGATCCACTCTCCCGCTCCGTTCGGCGTGAAGGCGGCGAGCGCGATCAGGCCGTTCGTCACCGCGCCCGCCAGCCGCCGCGGATCCCGGCGCAGCACCCGCGCATACAAGGGCAACAGCACGCGCCAGCCGTCGGCCACGATCGGTATCCGCGCGGCCTTCCCCAGCAACCCGCCCGACATGAGCTCCAGCGAGAGCTCACACAGGGCCAACCCCACCCGATCGCTGGATGCGGCGTCTCCGG
>JBDSFL010000024.1:0-4681 GCA_039919545.1 Thermoanaerobaculia bacterium
ATTCCGGCGGCGGCCGAATAGCCCACGGTGATCGCGAAGCAGACCCCCACCGCCCAGACCGGAGAGATGCCGAGCGAGATCTGGAGGATCTTCACCATCGCGAGCGTGACCCAGCCCAGGATGATGAGGTTGATGGGGAGCGCGAGGTAGAGGGCGCGGAAGCCGCGCAGGAACGTGGCGGGGCGGCCGCTGTAGCGGATCTCGGCGAACTCCACGTCCGTCATCACGCGCGCGCGTCGCCAGAGGCGCGCATAGAGGAACACCGTGAGCGTGCCGCTCATCACCATGTTCCACCAGAGCCAGTTGCCGGCCACGCCGTGAGCGGCGACCAGGCCGCACACCACGAGCGGCGTATCCGCAGCGAAGGTGGTGGCGATCATCGCGGAGCCGGCGAGCCACCAGGGCACGCGACGCCCGGCGACGAAATACTCCTCGAGCGATTCGCCTCCCTTGCGCGTGAAGCGCAGGCCGATGCCGATGGAGAGGACGAAGAAGGCGGCCACGATGGCCCAGTCAAACCACGTGAGCGTCATGTTCGAAGCCTCGTGTCAGCGCTTGTAGGCGGCGGGGCGGCGGTCGGCGAGGACCGGGAAGCGTTCGCGCGCCGCGGCGACCTCCCTGGGATCCACGTCGGCGATGAGCACGCACTCGCGCTCGGCCGCCGAGACCAGCGTCTCACCCCACGGGCTGTGCAGCACGCTGTCGCCGGCATACGGCAGGCCGCCCCCCTCGCCCACGCGGTTCACGCCGGCCACGTAGGCGAGGTTCTCGATGGCGCGCGCCTTCAGCAGCGCCTGCCAGTGGGCGCGCCTTCGCTCCGGCCAGTTCGCGATCACCGCGTAGAGGTCGGTGTCGTCGGCCGCGAGCCGGAACGGCTCGGGAAAGCGCAGGTCGTAGCAGACGAGCGGCGTCACGCGCACCCCCTCCACCGCGACCGTGACCACCTTGTCCCCGGCGTCGTAGTGCTCGCCCTCGCCGGAGAACGAGAAGGGGTGGATCTTCGAGTAGCGCACGACGTCGCCGTCGGGCGTGACGAGGAGGGCGTTGTTGCGCGGCCTGGGCTCGTCCAGCTCGGCCACGCCGGCCAGGATGAAGAGGTCGAGCCCGCGCGCCATGCCGCGCAGCCAGCGCACGGTGGGGCCGTCCTCGGGCTGCGCGATGCGGGCCGCCTCCATCGAGAAGCCCGTGGCGAACATCTCCGGCAGGAGGGCGAGCCTCGCGCCCTGCGCTGCGGCGTCCTTCAGGCGCGCGGCGGCGCGCGCGTGGTTCGCGTTGACCTCTTCCCAAACCAGGTCGAGCTGCAGCAGAGCGATTCTCACGCGGGCAATTATGATCGACGCGACCGCGAGCCCTCGGGACGTTTCCGCAACGTCCCCAGCAAGGAGCGCCGATGCAGCCTCGACCCGACGCGTGGAAGCCGAGCCAGTACGACAAGTTCCGCGCCGAGCGGGAGCGTCCCTTCCACGACCTGCTCGCCTTCGTGCGGCGGGTGCCGGGCATGCGCGTCGTGGACCTCGGCTGCGGAACGGGAAAGCTCACGCGCGAGCTGCACGAGCGGCTCACGGCGTCTCGAACCCTCGGCATCGACAGCTCCGAGGCGATGCTGGCCGGGACGGGCGAGTTCCAGGCCGAGGGCCTGAGGTTCCAGCGGGCCACGATCGAATCGTTCGGGAGCGGCCCCGAGTTCGACCTCGTCTTCTCGAACGCGGCGCTGCACTGGGTGCCCGACCACGAGAGCCTGCTGGCGCGCCTGGCCCGCTCGCTCACGCCGCGCGGGCAGCTCGCGATCCAGGTGCCGGCGAACGAGGACCATGCGGCGTACCGCATCGCCAACGAGGTGGCGCGGGAGGAGCCGTTTCGGACGGCGCTCGGCGGCTTCCTGCACCGCTCGTCGGTGCTGGCGCCCGAGAGCTACGCCCTGATCCTGGAGCGGCTGGGTTTCGCGGAGTGCCAGGTGAGGCTGAACGTCTACGTGCATCGGCTCCCCTCGGTGGATGCCGTGGTCGAATGGGTGAAGGGAGCCATGCTCACCGATTTCGAATCGCGCCTGGCGCCGGCCCGCTATGCGGAGTTCGTCGCGCGCTATCGCGAGCGGATCCTGTCGGCCTTTCCTCCGGAGTCGCCGACGCTCTTCACCTTCAAGCGAATCCTCCTGTGGGGAACTTTGGAGGACGCGAGCACGTCCTAGTCCTTGTGAGATCCATGCGCTGGATTCTGCTGGTCGCGATCCTGTTCTACGGCGCCTTCCTGCTCGTCCTCTTCGTGGGTCAGCGCTCGATGCTGTATCCGGGCCGCTCGATTCCCGTGGCCAAGGAGCCCGAAGCCGTGCCCGGCCTCGAACGCTTCGTGCTTCCGATCGCCGGGGGTGAGGTCGAGGCGCTGTTCCTACCGGCTCCGGAGGCGGAGGGTGTGCGCCAGCCCGCCGTGATTTTCGCGCACGGGAACTACGAGGTCGTCGATTCGTCCACGGCCCAGCTCGACGGATTCCGCGAACGGGGCATCGGCGTGCTGCTCGTCGAATTTCCCGGTTACGGACGCTCGACCGGCATCACCACCGAAGCCTCGATCCGGCTGGCGATGACCGCGGCCTTCGACCGCCTGGCCTCCGACCGGCGCGTCGATCCCGCGCGCATCATCGGGTTCGGGCGCTCGCTCGGGGGCGGTGCCATCTGCCTGCTCGCGCGCGACCGCCCCCTGCGCGCACTGATCCTCGAGTCCACCTTTCCCTCGCTCTCGATCTTCGCCTCGAGATACTTCGCGCCCGCATTCCTGCTGCGCGATCGGTTCGACAACGAGTTGGCCCTGAAGGCTTTCGCAGGCCCGGTTCTCGTCATTCACGGACGCGCGGACACACTGATTCCGTGGAAGCACGCCGAGCGGCTTGCCCGGGCTTCAGCGCACGCGACCTTCCGCCTGTACGACTGCGGGCACGGCGGGTGCTGGGATCCCGAAGCGCTCCCGCTCTGGCGCGACGTGGAGGAGCTGCTCGCGGCCGCGGGCATTCCGATCAGGAAAGGCTGAACTCCATCGCCCGGGTTCCGTCGGTCAGCGAACTTTGCCCCCCGCCTCGCGTACCTTGGTCTTGATGAGCTGCACCACCTCGTCCGGCAGGAGCTCGCTCGGAATGGGCGTCGGGTTCGTGATCCCCGGCCGCAGCACGAACAGGAAATGCCGGGTCTGATAGACGGCGGCGATGGCGGCCCAGCGCAGCGTCGACGTCACGTTCGGTGAAGAGAACGTCAGCGTGTCGGCGGCGACCACGATCTCCACGCGAGGCTGGCGCACGCTCAGCGCGATCCGTCCCGATTGCCGCCACGCACCGATCCAGGAGGTCCACATGAGCGCCAGGACGCCGAGGACGAAGCCGGCCAGCGCACCGGAATCGCGGCCCGAGAGATTCGCGATCGCGATCAGACCGATGATGGGTGTGGCGATCGCGAGCACGGCGCCGCGCCGCCAGAAGTAGGCGAGAAAGGCGTGCCGGGTCAGCCGAGCCGTGTAGTCGAACGACGTCCGGAATTCGGTCTGCATGCTCAGTGGCGGGGTTCGCTCATTCAGCGTCGCATCACGATGTACGCCCCATCGTCCGTGCGCTCACCGGGCCGGGCGCCATCGTTCACGACCGCGTAGGCGAACCAGGGCGACGTGCCCGCGATGCGGGTCACGGTGACGTATCCCTGCGTGACGCCGGTGCCGGCGAAGAAGTCGGCGGGCTGCGCCCAGCCGCCCGGCAGCAGCGTGACCTCGAGCGCCGCGCCTCGTGCGGCGCCCGACGCGTTCGCGTCATGGGCCTGCAGGCGCAGCGTGACGGCACCCTCCCCGTCCACGCCCGCATTCACCAGCGCGACGTTCGTGCGGCTCTCGGCGTCGCTGCGCAACCCATCGAGGATGGCCTGAGCGGAGGCCTCGTCCCCGCGGAACACGGGGGGCGTGTAGAGCCCGAATTCACCGCCGGCGGGAGAGGGCGCGAAGGTGCGCGCCCCCACGAAGATCTGCCCGAGCGAGACCCCTTCGACCGTCACGCGCAGCGCGCCGGCGAAGCTGGCCCCCTTCGCACGGATCGACACGCCGCTCCTCCGCAGGAAGTCGACCGCGTCGTCGATGAGGCGCTGCTCGCCCGGCGCGAGCGTCAGAGCCACGCTGCCGCCTCCGCCCGCGCCGTCGAGCGACTCGGTGTAGCGCAGGGTGAGCTGCGCCGAGGTGCTCGCGCGATTGGCGAGGATCAGCTCGCTGCGGAACCGCGCGGTTTCGACGAGAACGGGGACGGTCAGCTGGTTTCCCGACGCCGAGCCGGGCGACGCCGACAGGAAGGAGCCGTCGTTCGTGACGTTGTCGTTCGTCACGCCGTACGCGCCGAAGGCACCGTTCGGAGACGTCTGCTCGATGGTGACGTAGCCGTTTGAGATGCCCGTCTCCGCGAGGAGGCCGTCGTACTGGATCCAAGCGAACGGAGCCAGCGTCTCCGCTTCGCGAAAGACGACCCGCCTGCCGTCCCCGCTGCCCGAGAAGGCGGTGATGCGCACGGTGACCGGGATGGCCGACACGCTGAAGAGGGCGACCTTGGAACGGTCCTGGGCGCTGGCTCTCAGGCCGTACACCGTGACGAGCCTCGCCGACGAAGCGTCGACGGGAACGCCCGGGTAAGCGAGCGAGGCCCGGCCAGCGGGCTGCGGATTCGTGG
>JBDSFL010000063.1:0-2503 GCA_039919545.1 Thermoanaerobaculia bacterium
CGGATGGGGGAAAGCGGTTCGAGGCGGGCCCTCGCCCGCCTCGCCAAACTTTTCTAGAAGGAACCCTCTTCCCTACGCCTCCGCGGTCTCCAGCACCGACTCGTGCGCCTCCGCCCGCTCGTACATCGCATCGATGAGGTCCTTGTATTTCTCCGCCACGATCCGGCGCTTCACCTTCAGCGTCGGCGTCAGCTCACCCCCTTCGATCGAGAGGTCGTTCGGGAGGAGGGCGAACGTGCGAATGCGGCGCTCGGAGGGTTCGTCGCCGTTCACGATGTCGAGCGTCTGCTGGAACAGGGTGCGCAGCTTGGGGTTGCGGATCAGCTCCTCGCGCGAGCGGAACTCCACACGGTTCTCGGCGGCCCACGTCTCGATGCGCTCGAAGTTCGGCACGATCAGCGCCGAGAGGAACTTCCGTCGATCGCCGATGAGCACGGCCGTTCCCACATACCTGACCATCTTCAAGGCCGCCTCGATGGGCGCCGGAGCGATGTTCTTTCCATACGCGTTGACGATGATCTCTTTCTTCCGATCGGTGAGCGTCAGGAAACCGTCCGAGTCCATCACGCCGATGTCACCCGTGTGGAACCAGCCCTCCGCGTCGAAGACTTTCTTCGTCTCGTCCGGTTTCCGCCAGTAGCCGCCCATGATGTTGGGCCCCTTTGCCAGGACCTCACCGTCGATTCCGAGCTTCAGCTGCACGTCCGCCACCGGCTTGCCCACGGTGCCGAGCCGCCAGGTGCCGGGGCGGTTGCACGCCAGCACAGGGCTCGTCTCCGTGAGACCGTAGCCTTCGTATACCTCGACGCCGGCGCCCCAGAAGAACTCGGCCACGTCTCGCGCGAGGGGCGCCCCGCCCGAGATCGCGAAGAGGAATCGTCCCCCGAGCCGGGCCTTGATCTTCGAGAACACGAGCCGGTCGGCCAGGCGGTACTTGTACGCGAGCAGCTTGGGCACGGGACGGTTTCGCTCGGTGAAGACGATGCGCTGCTTGCCGACGGCCGTGGCCCAGTCGAAGATCTTGCGGCGCATCGGGGGGGCCTGCTCGAGGGCGCCTTGCACACGCGCGAGGATCTTCTCGTACACGCGCGGCACGGCGGCGAAGCAGTGCGGCTTCACCTCGCCGAAGTTCTCCGACAGCTTGTCGATCGACTCGGCGTACACGATGGTGGCGGCGCGAGAGAAGAAGAAATAGTCGACCATCCGCTCGAAGACGTGGGCGAGCGGGAGGAACGACAGCGCGATGGTCGCGTCGCTCACCTCGAAGAGCGACGACGTGGCCTTCACGTTCGACACGAAGTTCGCGTGCGTGAGGACGGCCCCCTTCGGCTCGCCCGTCGTCCCTGACGTGTAGATCATCGTGGCGTAATCTTCCGGGTCGACCGACGAGAGACGCTCGTCGAAGGCGAGCCGATCGGCCGCGATCAGCTGTTCGCCGCGCCGCACCACGCTCTCGAACGACGTGACACCCTCCACGTTCGGGATCTCTCCCTCGATCAGCACGATATGCAGGAGCGCCGGGCAGCGGTCGCGCACCTCCATCACCTTGCGCAGCTCGAGCTCGTTCGAGACGATCATCACCTTGGCCTCGGCGTCCTTCAGGATGTACTCCACCTGAGGCGCCATGTACGTGGTGTAGATCGGTACGGTCATGGCGCCGAGCGCCAGGATCGCGAAGTCGGACATAGGCCATTCGGGGCGGTTCTCCGAGAGGATCGCGACCCGGTCGGCCCGGTCGACGCCGAGCGACGCGAGCCCGAGCGCGAAGCCCTTCGTGCGCCGGCCGAACTCGTCCGCCGCGACCGACACCCACGTTCCACGAACCTTCGAGCGGAGGAGGTCTGGCTTGCCGCTGTTGACCGCGAAGTCGAAATAGTCGAGCAGCGTCCGGGCCGGCAGCGCGTCTTTCATCTTTCCCTCCGATCGGCGACTTGGATCACGACCGATTGATTATGCGCCGCCGCGCGGAGGGAAAATCAGTGCGCGGCGTCGATGGCGTTCAGGGCCACGGAGAGGATGTCGTCGGAACCCTTGCGGATCGCCTCGATCACCGCGGCGTCCGGCTCGCGGTCGACCTGGATCCGCGCGCACGCGGCCTCGGCGCCCGCGAACACGACGTTCTCCGTCTGCTCCACGTTGATGCCCGCGGCCCGCAGCTCGCCGAAGATGTGCGCCAGCACCCCCACGCGATCGCGATGACGCACCGACAGCAGGTGCGTGGCCGGCGTGCGATCGCTCAGGTTCACGGCATTCGGCACCGAGCCCGTGGCCTTGTAGACGCGCACGATACGCACCGTCTCGGCGGCGATGGCGTTCTGGGCCTGCTCGGTGGAGGCGCCCACGTGGTGGGTGCCGATGACGCCGGGACTCTTCGCGATCTTGATCACGGAGAAAGAATTTCAATTCCTGCTTCATTGCAGCAGTCCTGAATGTTTTGGTGCAAATAAGAATAAATGATAGCTTGTTTGTTTGGTTCCTTTATGTAAGCGTTAATCTGATACGA
>JBDSFL010000384.1:0-7014 GCA_039919545.1 Thermoanaerobaculia bacterium
CGATGAATTTCCTCCTGCTCGTGGGCGCACCCGCCGAGCAGGCGGCAGACGCCATCGCCCGGGAATGCGGGGCCGTCTCGTTCCGGAGGCTCGACACGCCCGAGGCTGCACCGGCCGCGATCTCGCAGCACGCCGCGCCCCTCTCGGCGACACCGCTCGCGGCCGAGGTTCCGTACGACCGCCGCAACGCGGCTCGCGCCACCGTGCGCGTGGGGCTGGACAAGATCAATCACGTCCTCGAGCTCTCGGGAGACCTCGCGCTCGCGCGGAACGTGCTCAAGCGCGGCCTCGACCGGCTCTTCCAGAATCCGGGCGACCGCGCCGCGCGCACGGAAGTTCAGAAGGCCTACACGCAGATCGATCGCGCCACCATCGCGCTCGGCCGTGCGGCTCTCGCCACGCGCCTCGTGCCCGTGGAGCAGATGACCGCTCGCCTCACCCGTGCCGCGCAGTCGATCTCGCAGACGCTGGGGAAGAAGGTCGTCTTCGAGGTGGTGGGCGGCGAGACCGAGATCGACAAGGTCATGGCGGACGAGCTCGGCGATCCGCTGCTGCACCTGCTGCGCAACGCGCTCGATCACGGAATCGAACCTCCCCAGGAACGACTCCGGCTCGGAAAGCACGAGGCGGGCCGCATCGCGCTCACCGCCGTGGCACGCGGCCGCGAGGTCGTCTTCACGATGACCGACGACGGGGGAGGCATGGACGGCGCCGAGATCGTGAAGAAAGCTCGTGCGAACGGCGTCCTCCTTCCCGCCGAGCCCGATCCCGCCGATCCGCTGGAACCGATCTTCCGTCCCGGTTTCTCCACGTCGGAAGGCGTTTCCGAGCTGTCGGGGCGCGGCGTGGGGCTGGACGTCGTCCTTTCCAACATCCAGGCGATGAAGGGATCGGTGACGGTCCGCTCCGAGAAGGGCAAGGGAACGGCGTTCGAGGTGGTGGTGCCCATCACGCTCGCGCTGGTGGAATCGCTGCTGGTGCGGGCGGGAGGGCGCTCGTTCGCGTTCCCCACGTCCGGCATCGTGCGCACGTTCCGTGCGGACAGCTACCGCATGCGCGGCGAGCCGGGAAACCTCTCGGTGCTGGACGACGGCGAGCCGCTCGCGCTCGTCTCGCTCGAGACGCTGCTCGGCATGCCCGAAGAGAAATCGAACGCTTCACGGCGCACCGTGGTCGTGGCCGAGCAGGGCGGGCATCGCTTCGGCTTTCTCGTCACCGACATCGAGGGGATGCAGGACCTGATCGTCAAGCCGCTGCCCGACTCCGTACCGCGCGCTCGCGAGATCACCGGCACCGCCGAGCTGCCGGACGGGGACGTGGCGCTCACCCTCGACACGGGACTCCTGCTCGAACGGGCAGACCGCCTCGCGACGGCGGCCAGCGCGTGAGCGAGGCACCCCCCGAGGGGGCGGCTGCCGCCATTGAAGCGCCTGCCCAGCCGCCGGCCTCGCTCTCGTTCCTCACGTTCCGCGCCGGCGGGAGGCGCTTCGGCGTTCCCATCGACCTGGTGCGCGAGGCTGCCCGCGTCAGGCGCGTGGTCCCGCTACCGGGCTCACCGGACGCGATCGCGGGCGTGGTCCTGGTACGCGGCGAGCCGCTCGGCGTGGTGGACGTGGCCCGCGCCACGTCGGTGGGCCCGGTCTCGGAAGCCGATTGCCAGCCGGAACCCGGCATGCTGATCGTGCTCGAGAGCCACCCGTTCGCGCTCTGGGTCGAGAAGATCGACGGTGTCGAAGGAATTCTTCCGGAACGCATCGGCCCTCCGCCCGCGGGCAGCACGCGACTCACGGGCGCGGTCATGCAAGGGGAGCAAGTCCTCGGGCTCCTGGACGTCGAGGCCGTGATATCGGAGGGCACCGGATGACCAATGAACGTGCGCCCGCGACCTTCGCCGAGGAAGCCTCGTCACCCAACCCGGAAGTGCGCTGGCGGCTCGCGGCCGCCCTCACCAACCTGCCCGGAGTCGAGAGCGAGGAGACGCTCATCGCCCTGATGGGCGACGAGGATTACCGCGTCCGCGAGAAGAGCGTGGCCGCGCTGACACACCGCTTCACCCCGCGCGTGGCGGCGGCGTGCGCGGTGGGGCTCGAGGACGACGCCAACGCCGGGATGCGCGGCTCCTCGCTGACCGTGCTCTCGCGCGTGGGCAACGAGGGACGGATGGTGCTCCTGAACGCGCTGCACCACCGCGAGGCCGACGTGCGCCTCGCCGCGGCCATGGCGCTGCCGGGCCTTCGCGCCGACGCGCGCACCGTGGCCGCTCTCGAAGCGGCCGTCCGCAGCGAGGCCGATCCGAATGCCCGCGCCGAGCTGCTGCTCGCGCTGGGACGCAGCGGCCGGCGTGAGGCCATCGCCTCGCTGCTGGCCGTGCTCGAGGAAGGAAACCTCTGGCTGCGCGTCCACGCGCTCGAGGCGCTGGGCGAGATCGGCGATCCGGAGGTGGCGCCGCGCCTTCTCCCGCTGCTCGATCAGCCGCCGCTCCGGCGCGCGGTGCTCCGCACCCTGGCCCGGCTCGACAGCTCGGCACCCGCGGAAGATCTGGCCCGTCGCGCGTTCGCGGGAGAGATCGACGGCTCGCTGCTGGCCGCGTTGCGCCGAGCGGTGGAGGCCTGCCCCGACGAGACGCTGCCGCGCATCGCCATCCTCTGGCCCGACGCCGCGGCGCGTCTGGCCGCGCACATCGCCGACGTCGAGGTCGCGCCGCTGGAACGGACGGATGCCGCCCACCTCATGGCGCGGCTCGATCTCCCGAACGCGGCGGGGATCATCATCCGGAACGGTCCGTTCGAGGACGGTTTCGAGGCCCTCGGCGCGCTCGCGCCGCAGCGGTTCACCGAGGCGCTGCACGCCGTGCTGCAGCAGGAGGATCCGGAGCCGGCGCTCGCGCTGGTGCTTCACACGGCGGCCCGGGGCACCAGCGAGGGGCTCGCTCCTCTGCTCGTCCACCCGTCGTCCGTCGTCCGCTCCGCGGTTCTCGGCGCGCTCCCGCCTGGCGCCGTCACCATCGGCGAGCTGCTCGACATCCTCGCGGAGGAGGATCCCGAGACCGCGCTGCCCGCCGCGTTCGCGCTCGCGGCGGAGGGCGTGGCCGAATCGGGGGAGCGCCGGCGTCAGCGAATCGGCGCGTTGCTCGACCGCGCGCGCGGGGCAGACGGCCCAGGACGTTCCGCCGCGCTGCTGGCGCTCCCCGAGTCTGCGGGCGCCGACGCGGATCACGTGATCCGCCTCGCGCTCACGGCCGCCGATCCCGAGGTGCGCCGCACGGCTGCCACGGCCGCGAGCCGACGCGAGGGCATCACGGAAGCCGAGATCGCCGAACGGCTCGTCGACGACGACCACTCGGTCCGTGCAGCCGCCCTCCGAACACTCGGCACCTGGAAGAAGCGCGGGACGCCCGAGCTGGAGCTGACCTGGAGAGACCTGCTCACCCACCTGGCCGACGAGCCCGTGGCCGCCGCGGCCGCCGGAGGGGCGATCATGGCGTTCGCCGGCACCGACCGGGCGCGTCTGGCTGAAGAGATGCTCTCGCAGGACGGCACGATCCGCCTGGCCGCTCTGGAAGAGATCGTAGCCCTGGGCGATCCCGCCGCGGCCGAAGCGGTGGCCTATGCCGCCTGCCACGAGGACACCGAGACGGCGCGCGCCGTGCTGTACGCCTTGCGCTTCGCGCCTGCCGCCGCGGCCGAGCCGGCTCTCGCCCTCTCGCTCTGCGACGCGCGCCCCGATGTTCGCCGCGCTGCCGCCGAGGCGATCTGGCACCGGCCTCCGCCGGAGTCGTTCGACGGCTCGCTCTCGCTCTGCCTGTCCGAAGCGCTGGCCACGGAACGCGAACCCGAGACGATCCGTCCGCTGCTTTGTGCCGTTGCGATCGCCGGCGGGCCCTCGTCGATCGAACCCCTCACGGCGCTCCTGGCGCGCGAGCGGACGGACGCCGAAGCGGACGAAGCGGCGCTCGCGCTGGCAACGCGCTTTCCCGACCTCGTCCGCGCCACCTGGGCAACCGCGCCAGCGCGTGCCGAGCGGCGCTGGGCGCGCGCGCTCCAGAAGAGGGCACCCGCTTCCGACCCCGAGCCGGAGGCCGCAAAAGAGTGACGGCACGTCCTGTCGAGCTTTCCGAGACCGTCTTCCGCCTCTTCGCCGATCTCGTTCGGCGACGGACCGGATTCGTGGTCTCGGAAGCGCACAAGTCGAGGCTGGAGAGCCGCCTGGTCGCCGATGCGCGAGCCGCAGGCTCGTTCTATCAGCTGTACACGCAGTGGCGGGATCTCTCGATCGACAGCGTCTCCTTCGGGCGGCTGCTCGACGCGAGCGTGAACGGTGAGACGTATTTCTTCCGCGACCCGTCCGGTCTCGCCGCGTTCGTGGAAGAGATCGCCCCCGAGCGGCTGCTCTCCATCGGCAGCGACGGCAACCTCGACATCTGGTCTGCCGGCTGCTCCACCGGAGAAGAGCCTTACACGCTGAGCATGCTTTTGATGGAGAAGGGGATCGGGCCGGCAGGGCGCGTGAAGATCCGCGGCTCGGACCTCTCCCCCGATGCCATCCGCCGTGCGCGCACCGGGCTCTACGTCTCTCACGCGCTGAGGCAGACGACCGAGGAGCGGCGCCTGCGCTTCTTCGAGCCGGCGGACGGCGGACGCTTCCGCGTGAAGGACACGGTGCGCGCCTCCGTCGAGTTCGATCAGAAGGCGCTGCTCGACGAGCCGAAGAACGGCACGCTGTTCGACGTGATCCTCTGCCGCAACGTGCTGATCTATTTCGATGAAGACGGTCGCCGCCGCGCCGCGGAGCAATTCTCGGCGCGCCTCAAGCCGGGAGGCTACCTCCTGCTCGGCCCGTCGGACGCGCTGGCGGCCGCTGCCACGTCGCTCAGCCTCGTGCGGCTCGCCAACGATCTGGCGTACCGGAAATAGCCCGCTGTGCGCGTCCTCGTCGTGGACGACTCCGCCTATCAGCGGCTCACTCTCACCGCCGCGCTGCGCGAGATCGAAAGTGTCACCGAGGTGGAGGCCGTGTCGACCGGAGAGGAAGCCATCCGCCGTGTCGTCTCGTCCCCCTTCGATCTCGTCACGATGGATCTCGAGATGCCCGGCATGGACGGATTCGCGGTCCTTCGCTGGCTCATGGCGCACAAGCCCGTCCCGGTGCTCGTCATCTCCGATCGGCGGCACGAGCGGGAGGCGCTCGTCGCGCTCGAGCTAGGTGCGTTCGAGCTCCTGGGAAAACCCTCGGCCCGTTCGGGCGGCATCGAGGCCTGGAAGAAGAGCCTGGCCGAATCGGTCCTCGAGGCGGCGCAGCTGCGGCTCGACCTGCTCAAGCAGCGCGCCCAGAAGGCCTCCCCCCAGCTGCCCGGACGCGAGGCCGCGCTGCGACCGGGCCGGAAGTCCATCGCGCGCGCCGCGTTCCGCCTCGTCGACGGCGCCCGTGACGTGGAAGCGGTCGTCGTCACGGCATCCACCGGAGGACCTCCCGCCCTGCGCGACCTCTTCAGCTCGTTCTCACCGCGCGCGCTCTACGTCGGCGTGGCCCAGCACATTCCGGCTCCATTCACCCGCTCGCTCGCAGCGCGCCTCGCGTCGGCGACGGGGTGGGATGCGCGCGAGGCCGAGGACGGCGGGGAAGCCACGCCGGGGACGATCTGGATCGCCCCCGGGGGGCAGCATCTTCGCTTCGATCGGATCGAGAACCGGGTCGTCACGAGACTCGACACCGGGGGCGAGCACCTTCGTTGGTGTCCTTCTGGCGACGTCCTGTTCCGCTCGGCGGCTCGGACGTTCGGCAAGAAGGTCGTCGGCGTCGTCCTCACGGGGATGGGTGACGACGGGGCGGAAGGGGCGCGCGCGATCGAGCATGCGGGCGGCCAGCTCATCTGCGAGAGCACCGAGACGGCCCTGATTTCCGGGATGCCGGATGCGGCGCATCGCGTGGTTCCGCACGCGCTCCGGCTGCCGCTGCCGCTGATCGGGCCCGAGCTCGCGCGCCGCTGTCCGTCCGTCGAGTAGGAATCTCTCCGGGGATCGCAGCGCACGCCGCGGTCGCGAACGGCGGCCGAATTCTCCTTGCTACACTCCGGCTCGTTCATGAGAGAAAGTCACGAGATTCGTTCGATCGAGCAGAAGTGGCAGCAGCGCTGGGCCAGCGACCGTGCGGCCGAAGTGGACACCGCAGACCCCGCTTCCGACGGCACTTATCTGCTCGTCATGCTGCCTTACCCGTCGGGTGACCGCCTCCACGTGGGGCACGCCCGCGTGTACTTCCTCACCGACACGCTGCAGCGCTTCTACAAGCAGCGCGGGCGGCGCGTGCTCTGCCCGATGGGCTGGGACGCGTTCGGCCTCCCGGCGGAGAATCACGCCATCCAGAAGGGGATCCATCCCCGCACGTCCACGCTCGCCAACATCGCCGCGATGAAGGAGCAGTTTCGCGATTGGGGCGTGCTCTACGACTGGACCAAGGAGATCACCACCTGCGAGCCGGACTACTACCGGTGGAATCAGTGGTTCTTCCTGCGTCTCGTCGAGCGCGGCCTCGCCGTGCGGAAGCGCTCGGCCGTGAACTGGTGCCCTTCCTGCCTCACGGTGCTCGCCAACGAGCAGGCGGAAGGCGGAGTGTGCGAACGCTGCAAGACTCCCGTCGTCCAGAAAGAGCTGGAGCAATGGTTCTTGAGGATCACCGAATATGCCGAGCGGCTGCTCTCGGGCCTCGAGGAGCTCGACACCTGGCCCGAGAAGGTTCGCACGATGCAGCGGAACTGGATCGGCCGCTCCGAAGGCGCGGATCTCGACTTCGAGGTGCCGGCGCTCGGCGAGAAGATCCGCGTCTTCACCACGCGTCCCGACACGGTGTTCGGAGCCACGGCGCTCGTGCTCGCACCCGAGCACCCGCTGGTTCCGCGCCTGCTCGAGGGAAATCCCGACCGCGAAGCGCTCGAGGGCTGGGCCGATTCGATCCGCAACCAGGAGCGCATCGAGCGTGAAGCCGAGAACGCCGAGAAGGACGGGCGCCCCACCGGCG
>JBDSFL010000126.1:0-22946 GCA_039919545.1 Thermoanaerobaculia bacterium
GATTCCTCACTTCCGATGGACGGTCTCATCGAGAGCAAGCAGAAGGCGGAAGCATTCCGGCTCGAGGCAGTCGCATTTCTAGAAAAAGGCGATACGCAGAATGCGTTGACGGCCTACGACCAGGCACTCGAAGCGGCGCGGGCCACCGAGGAGTCCTCCTTCATCGACTGGATCTACACCTGCCGGGCGGCGGCCGCCAGCGAGCTGGAGTCCCCGGATGCCGAGCTGATCGAGCTGAAGCGAATTTTGCTTCGCGCCACGGAGGCGCGTACCGCGTTTCGCGCGTCCTATGCGACCGCGCGAATCTACGAGCTTCGTCGCGACTTCAAGAAGGCGCTTTTCTACAACCGTTTCGCCATCGAGCACGCCGAGAGGCTCGGCGACAAGCTCTCGATCTTCGGCGCGCAGAACCAGAGCGGAATGCTGCTCGTGGTCGACAGCCGCTTCGAGGAAGCCGAGACGCTCTACCGGCGCGCGCTCGAATCGGCTGGGCCGATCGAAGCCTCGGTCATCGCACCAGCCTATCGCGCGGTCCTGATCGACAATCTCGGCTACTGCCTTCTGGCGCTCGACCGCACCAGCGAAGGCCTGGCGCTCGTTCATGAAGCGTTCGACGTCATCGAGTCGCAAGGCGCGCCCAGCCTCTCTGTTTTTCCACTGCTCGACCTCTGCTTCGGCTATCTCAAGCTCGATCGATTCGCGGAGGCGCGCTACTTCGGCGAGGCGGGCCTCGAGCGTGTATCCCTCTGCGGCGATCCGGGCGTCGAGAAGAGCTTCCTCTACCTGCTCGGTGAAACGTGCCACCTCGCAGGAGACGCCGAGTCCGCCGAGTCCTATTTCGACCGTCTGGCCGCGCTCTACCCGGAGTTCAGAAACCTCCGCGCGTATCTCGAGGTCTTCGATTTCCGAAACGTCATCAATCTGAGAGCATGACCAGGAGTCCCATGAAAAACGCCCAGCTCCTGGCAAGCATCGAGGCAGGAAGCTCGAACGCGGGGGCGATTCGCGCGTCCGCGCGCAGCCATGGGTTCTCACGCCTCGTCCCGGCATTCGTCGTCGCCGCCTCGCTCACGTTGTGTGTCGCCTTCGGCAGCGCGGCCCTCGCTGATTCGGCTCTCCTCTCCAAGTCCGGCACGCTGTACGAGGTCTACCCTGCAAAGTACGGCGATGTGGTGCCCAGTGCTTCCGGCGCCGAAGCCCGCACTCCCATTCTGGCCCTGCGCATCACGCCGACCGGCAGCCAGCCGACAGTCGAAGTCGTGTACGGGACGTTGAACTCGAACGACGAGGGGGCCCAGTCCATCGAGTTCGACGAGGCCACTCAAACCGCATTCGTTGTCTACACGCAGTTCAGGGGTCTGATGGCCGAAGTGCATGTGGCCATTCGCCGGGACGCCCGCTGGGTCGAGCAGAACATTCTCCCCACGTCCGGTCTCTATCTCTCCCTGAATCCGCAGGTGCTGGTCACCCGTCAGCGGTTCATCGATTTCAAGGACGGCCGCACGGTCGCGACCTGGCGCTCCATCCTTTCGCTGGTCTGGTGGGAAGAAGGCGGCAGCTCCCAGGCACGGTACGCAGCGGTATTCGTCGAGGACGGCGTGCTCCGGCTCGACAACATCGTCGCCTACAACTTGAACGTGATGGCGGCTGCTTCGGGTGCGACGGACGCCATGAGCCTTCCGGCCTCGTCCTACAGCTTCCCCGCGCTTCAGCGAGACCCAGGGTCCAATGGGGGTGCGCTCGTTTCGTTCGCGAATCTCGCGAGCCAGAAGCAGACCGTCCTGCGGATCACGTTCCCCGACGACATCACCCCGTTCGTTCCGGAAGGTGCGACCAGTGCGGGCCCGCAGGCCTATGCGCGGGGACACATTCCGATCGGACGCTCGATCGGCGGCGGTCGCATCCCTCGGCAGATCGACACCCAGGAGCCGGTTGGAACGCTGATCTCGAGCACGGGCGTACCGACGTTCTACTGGCCGGCGACCTCCGGAGTGAAGTTCCTGCGCGGCGATTCGGACGAGGATGCCTCCCCCACGACGATTGCCCTTCGCCCAGACTTCTCGTTCGATCGCGCGATCACCCTTCTCCGGGAAATGTCCTCGAAGGATTAACGCTCGATCGAGCGGCGCAGCGGCGCCGGGACACGCACCGGCTCTCGTTTCCGTGCGTGTCCCACGAGCGGCTCCTAGACTCCCACTGGAAGCCGCCTATAGCCCGGTCGGAAGCTCCGCGCGGGGATCCTTGTCGTACAGCTCGCTGAAGCTTCCCGCGATCGCGCGGCCCGGCTCCGTGATCTTTCCAGGCATGGCGATCGTCACCCGGTAATAGTGGTCTCCGGAAACACCCGTCCGGATGTTTCCCACGCCGCGCCCCTTGAGGCGAAATCGCTGTCCGCCGGCCGTTCCTGGGGGAATCTTCGCCCGCACACGACCCGCGATCGTGGGAACGTCGATCTCAGCCCCCAGATAGGCTTCTGAAACCGTGATGGGAACCTCCGAGATGATGTCGTCCCCTTCGCGATTGAAATACGGATGCGGTTCAACCGTGAGAGCCAGGTAGAGGTCGCCTCGCTCCGAGCGCCCCTTCCCCGGGATCCGGATCTTCGAGCCCGTGTCCACGCCGGCCGGAATGCGTACCGACAGTTTCTCGTTCTCGACCACCGCACGAGCGCCATGGCAGACAGGGCACGCCGAGCGTCCCACACGCCCGCTGCCACCGCACCGCTTGCAGCGCCGAGGAATCCTGGCGCGAAAAGAGACGGTGCCTCCGAGGACGCCATCCTTGAAGGAGATGGTGAGCGGCGCCGCAGCATCTTCGTCTTCCTCGTCCGCAGGCATCGCCTCGCTCCCCGGGGCTCCTCCTCCCGAAAAGATTTCGGAGAAGAGATCGCTGAAATCTCCGGACCAGCGAAAACCTCCGCCTCGCGGTCCGGTGCCGTAATTTCCCGCGCCGCCGAAAGGGCTGCTGCCCGCACCGGTCGGGGAGTCGTAAGTGGAGGGGTGAGGCGGTGTGTCGCCGGTATCGCCCGTGCGATCGAAGCGCTGACGGCGCTCCGGGTCCTTCAGCAGTTCGTACGCGGCGGCGATCTCCTGAAAGCGCTTCTGCGCGCCCGTGTCCCCCGGATTGACGTCCGGATGGGACTTGCGCGCCTGCCGGCGATACGCCTTCTTGATCTCCGCGTCCGTGGCGTCCCGCTGGATGCCGAGGACCGAATAGGGATCTTTCATCGCACTAACATACCCGACTCCTACTTTAACAACGGGCCGCCGTCGGGGGCTGGTTACAATCGCGCGAAGAAGCGGCGCCTGAGAACGTGAAAATAATCCACCATCGGAACGTCCTGTCGATCGTGCTCGCCGGGGGCATGGGCGAACGTCTGTTCCCGCTCACGAGAGACCGCGCCAAGCCTGCGGTCCCGTTCGGCGGGCGTTACCGCATCATCGATTTCGTCCTGAACAACTTCGTCAACTCCGGCTTTCGCAAGATCAAGGTTCTGACGCAGTTCAAGTCGAACTCCCTGATCGAGCACATCATCAGAACGTGGCGCCTCACCTCGGACATCGGCGAATTCGTCGATCCCGTGCCGGCGCAGATGAGGCGCGGCCCTCACTGGTTCCGCGGCACCGCCGATGCGGTCTATCAGAATTTGGACCTCATTTTCGACGAGGAGCCGGAGCAGGTGTGCGTCTTCGGCGGCGACCACATCTACATGATGGACATCAATCCCATGCTCGCGCTGCATCAGGAGGGCCGTCACGATCTCACCATCGCGGCCATCCCCGTGCCGGTGGCTGAAGCCTCACGGTTCGGAGTGCTGACGGTGGATGCGGACGGAAAGGTTCTGGCCTTCGAGGAAAAGCCCGACGTCCCGAAGGAGATGCCCGACAACCCCGGCTTTGCGTTGGCGTCGATGGGCAACTACATCTTCGAGCCGAAGGTCCTCATCGACGCGCTCGAGCACGATGCCCTGCAGGACACCTCGCACGATTTCGGGCGGACGATCATTCCTTCCCTGCTCTCCGGCGGAGCCCGCATCTATGCCTACGATTTCTCGACCAACCGCGTGCCGGGCATCGAAGACCTCGCGCCCTACTGGAGAGACGTGGGAACTGTGGACTCGTACTGGGAAGCCTCCATGGACCTCATCTCAGTGACGCCTCCTCTGAACCTCTACAACTCCAAGTGGACCATCAAGAGCGACGCTCCCCAGCTCGCACCCGCCAAGTTCGTGTTCGCGGACACGGTCTCGCAGCGTGTCGGCCTCGCGACCGACTCCATGGTCGCTTCCGGCTGCATCATCTCGGGGGGAACGATTCACCGCTCGATTCTTTTTCCCCGCGTGCGGATCAACTCGTTCTCGCACGTCGAGGAATGCGTTTTGATGGACGGCGTCGAGGTGGGGCGCCACGCCCGGCTCCGCCGTGTCATCGCGGACAAGGGAGTGAAGATCCCGCCGCGAGTGGAAATCGGTTTCGACCCCGAGGAGGACAGGACGCGTTACCACAACTCGGATGACGGCGTGATCGTGCTGCCCAAGGGCTTCGAGATCGACGAGGATCTCGCCCGCAAGGTTCCCGTTTCGGCTTGACCTCCCGGAAGTTCCATATAAAATTCGGGTTCGGGGCGGAATTCCCGAATAAAATATGGATTCCAAACAAAAGCATGGATGAGATCGACCGACGCATTCTGGATATCCTCCAGCGGGACGGCAAGGTCTCGCAGGCGAGGATCGCCGAGACCGTTGGCCTGACCACTCCCTCCGTCAACGAACGGATCAAGAAGCTGGAGACGAAGGGATTCATCCGCCGTTTCACGGCTTTGCTCGATCCTCGACTGGTCGGCATGCCCCTGGTCGCACACGTGGACGTGTTGATGGAGCATCCTCGTTTCGAGCGAACCTTTCTCGACGAGATCGAGAACCTGCTCGACGTTCAGGAGTGTTACGCCCTGTCGGGAGATTTCGGCTACCGGCTGAAGGTGCGAGCGAAGAGCGTCGAGCACTTCGAAACGATCCTGCGGGAGAAGATCCAGGTGATCCGTGGGGTGGTTCGAACGCGCGTCGAGCTGTCGCTGTCGATCAAGAAGGACTCCACCCTTCTCCCGCTCGACTGAACACCCCACATCAGATCACCGGCTTCGACCTGCCGTCCTTGCATGACAGGACGGCGCTCCGCCACGTAAGGTATGTCGGAATGGTGCGTCCCGAAACAGTTTTGGAGCACGACATCCCAGGCCGAAACTCTCCACTGCTACCGTAAGTTACTGTAACGAGAGCACATAAAAATTGTGCTTTCCTGTGTCAACAAAAGGCACCCAGCTTGCGTATACAGATGCAGGAGATCGAAACGACACTTTGGTTCGAAATAATCAAATGCCAGCGATTTTCAACTCCAGCCTCACCTGTACCCGTCGCTCCCCGGAGTGCCGGGCCCCCCAATTCCATCCTTCCACTCTTTAATCCTCATACTCAGGAATCCCACCGCCGCAATCCCCGCCCGACCGAAAGGTCGGGCGGGAGCCCACCTTTTTTTCGCGTTGATCGAAACTTGATTGCAGAGAAGGCGCAATGTCTGGAATCGCGTCCGTGGTGCGGAATCGTCCTGACTCGAACAATTTGCTGCCTGAAACTCGAACCGGGGTCACGTCCTCGGGAAGCGCTAAGAAGCCCGTGGCGAAAGAAGGAGGTGCCGGACGCATGGGGCTGGCGACGCAAGATCGCGGCGCAGCGACGCCGGCTGGAGTTCGCTCCGGCCTCAGAAGTGATAAGCGATCGAGCCACCGAGCAGGATCGTCGTATGGCCGACGTCCGTTCGGATCAGGTGCCCTGAAGCTTCGACCCGGGCATCGAAGCGGGGAGAGATCGCGAAAACCGTGAGAATTCCGCCGTGCCAGCCGAACGCGGTCTCTTTTCCGTCGACAGGCACCTGCCCCGGCTCGAGGTCATTGGGCTGCAGCCGATAGGCTCCGGCGCCCGCAAAGAAACCGGCCTTGAACCACTCGTCGGTGAACAGATAGCTCACCGAGACCATGACTGCGTCGGCCCTCAGGTTCGGCGTGTTCTCCGCGGTTCCGGCGAGGCCGAAGCGTGAGGCGCGGATTTGAAAGGCAACGTTCTTCTCCAGGTCGACCTCGGCGAAAAGGTGTCCGCCGTACGTGCCGAAGCCGCGAACGTCGGCGGCCGTCCCGGTGTCGTTCACCAGGAATCCTCCCGCGCCGATCGCGAACGATTGCGCCGCGGCCTGCTGGCTGGCAGCCGCGAGGAGGACCAGGGTGACGGACTTGAAAACGAACCCGCAGAATCCGCGAATCGAGAAAGACTGCTTCATCGGGCGGCAGGATAGGCGGTGCTTCGAGAAGACGTCAACATTCATTCCCTCGATACGTTCACCGCCACCGCTGCGTTTAGAATCCCGCCGTGATCCCGCGCGCAGTGGAGAACGACGGAGGTGGCCTTTGGCCTCTCGGCCTGCTGCTGTCCCACCTCTCCGGCTTCTTCCTCCCTTCCCGCTGCGTCGGCTGCGGCACGCTCCGGAGCGGTTTCGGAGGGGGAGGTGCGTGCGCGGCCTGCTGGAGCATCGTGTCTCGCGCGGAACCGCGCTGCCCCACGTGCGCTTTGCCGGGCGATGGAGCTTCCTGCGTCGACTGCCGCACCGAGACGCCTCCGACCGCCGCGGCGCGCGCCGTGGGAATCTATTCAGGCGTGCTCTCCCGCATCGTGATCGCATTCAAATTTCACGGCTACGACATCCTGGCCGAACCGGCCGCGGCGCTGATGCGGCAAGCCGCACGAGACCTTCCGGCCGACACCATCGTGCCCGTTCCCTCCACACGGCACCGAAACCGGGAGAGAGGGTACGACCCCGCTCTCCTTCTGGCGCGAGGCATCGGGTCTCGCCTCGGCCTCCGGGTCGAGCCGTTCCTGAGGCGCGCGCGGGAGACCGTCCCTCAATCCACTCTGCCGGCCCCCCAGCGCCAGGCGAACGTGATGGGTGCGTTCTCATCTTCGGACCGCGTGCGAGGGCGCTCGGTTCTCCTCGTGGACGACGTGATGACGACGGGAGCGACCGCTTTCTCCGCCGCACGTTCCCTGCTCGAGGCCGGCGCTAGCCGCGTGGACCTGGTCGTCCTGGCGAGAACCCCTGAACCGAAGTCCCCCACCAAAGCCCAGAATCGCTGGACCGGCGCGGAGTCCGAGCCCTTGGGTCGGCCTTCAGAGCACCGGCTCCTGGAGAATGCATGACTTCATTGTTCGATCGGCTCGTCGTCACCTCGCTCCCGTTCGTCCCCAAGCCGGTCGTGCGGCACTTTGCTTCGCGCTACGTGGCGGGCGACTCATTGGACGATGCGGTGCGGGTCATCCGGGAGCTCGCGGCCGAGGGAGCCATGGCAACGCTCGACGTCCTGGGAGAGAGCGTGACGCGCCGCGAGCAAACCCTGGAGACCAGGGACGAGTATCTTCGAGCCATCGCCGCCATCGTGAAGGGCGATCTCCCGGCGAACGTTTCGATCAAGCCCACCGCGGTGGGACTCGCCATCGATCCGCTGCTGGCCCGGCAGAACTGTGAAGCGATCTGTCGGAAGGCGGCGGAGAACGGGATGTTCGTGCGACTCGACATGGAGGACACCCCGTTCACCGAGGCGACGATCCAGCTGGCACTCGACCTCAGGGCCGAGTTTTCAAACGTGGGCGTGGTCATCCAGGCGTACTTGAGGCGGAGCCTGAAAGATCTCGATCGGCTGATCGCAGCCGGAATGAACATCCGGATCTGCAAGGGCATCTATGTCGAGCACCGTCAGCACGCATACAAGGATCGGGGCACGGTGATCCGAAACTTCGCCGCCTTGGTGGACAAGCATCTTTCCGCCGGGTGTTACGCGGGGATCGCCACGCACGACGAGTCCTGCGTCCAGGAAGCCCTCACCACGATCGACCGGTTGAAGCTGCCCCCAACCGCCTACGAATTCCAGATGCTGCTTGGAGTGGACCCGACGCTGAGACGCATCCTGCTGGACGCCGGACACCGGCTCCGTGTCTACGTGCCGTACGGCAAGGACTGGTACGCGTATTCCATCCGCCGGCTGAAAGAAAACCCCGCCATCGCGCGGAACGTCGTGAACAGCATCCTGGGGCAGGGCCCGAAGTAGTGCTTTTCGAGGGGTCTCATCTCCCGGGTTGACGTCGCGCCGAAAGCGGGCGGATGATACGAGGGTCGCCGGCCATGGTGGCGACATCGGGGTCCAACGTGAGAAGTTTTGCTGGGCTGACGCTACCGAGAGGATGCGGCCGACTCGCCGCCCTTCTGGTTCCGTTGTTCAGCCATTCAGCTCTCGCCGAAGCAGACTCCATCCGCGCGCGAAATGTCGAGAGTGCCGTTTTCAATCCGCTCTCCGGAATCGTGCGTTCGAATGGAACCCCGGTCGCGAATGCCCGGCTCGTCGTACGCACGTTCGCGGGCGGTGCCGATTCGATCGTGCGAATTCTGAAATCGAGCGCCGACGGCACGTTCGTGTGGAGCGACGCGCGGCCCGGTCTCTATTCGATCCTCTCGATCGTGCCGGGCTTCCGTCCAAATCTCATTCGCGTGCTGCATCGTGCGGATCAGCGTGTCTCTTTCGTGGCCTTCGACCTGGAGCCCGCCAGCGGCATCCTTCCCCGCTCCGTTCACGGTCTCGCCGATCCCTATATCGCTCGCGCCGTCTCGGCAGCCGATGTGCTGCGCGACACGGACTCCACCCTCGCCTCTCGAGACGACGGAAACGGCAGCGCCGCGCCGGTTTCGCTCGCTTCGGCCGGCACCAGGGGCGCCGCGCTCACGCGGGTTCCGCTTCGCGCCTCGGTGGTTTCGATGACGGGCTTCGGGGCCGAGGGCTCGTCGGCTCTCTCACGAACGTCGCTCGACGTTTCCGGGACCATGGGTGAATCGGTCCGCTGGGGAGTCGAAGGGCAGTATCAGCGGCTCGCCTCTCAGGATGGCCGGGCCTCGGGAGACTCTTCCCGCGTCTCGCTGGATGTCGCTCCCGGTCGCGACCAGAACATCCGGGTGTCGAGCCGGCGCCAGGTCCTCCCTTGGGCCGATGCCGATTCTTCGCGTTTCTCTTCTCAAGCCGTCGACTGGTCGGGCGCCACGGGCGACCGGTCGCATGCCTCGGTTTCGGCGCGGCTGATGTCGCAATCGAATCTCGTGCAGAAGGGCCCCGCGAGCGAGCTCTTCGCACGCACCTCCAACGAATTCGAGGTGCTCGCTCGCTATCGCACCGATACCGCCGCCGGACACTTCGTGCGCTTCTCGGTGAGCTATCGCACGCAGTCGGGAGCGAGCGATGTCGCTTCCTCGGGCCTGCGCCCCGGAAAGGAAACGCGCGTCGGCGGAACCGCGGGGATCCAGATCCTGGAAGCGCTCACCTTCGAAGGGGGCGCCACGGGCGATTTCTCGGACAGGGCACGCGGCATCACGCCGGAGGTCACGGTCACCGTTCGCACCGGAGCCGGCTGGCGGGTGTACGGATTCGGTTCGCGCCGCATCGAGCGCCGCCTCTACGAGGACCCGGCTCTCGGTTGGGCGGGCACGGAGGATGCTGAGCTGAGCCGCCTCTCGCGCGCCGCCTACCGCGGCGGCCTCGCCTACGAATCGGCCGATGGCGAAAGCTTCTCCGTGGAGGGTTCGGAAAGGCAGATCGGCGGCACCTACCGTCTCCTCTTCGATCCCGAGTTTCTCGACAACCTCGATTCGCTTTATTTCTTCGAGGACGACATCGCGCAGGAAGTCTCTTTCGGCACCACCTTTCACATCGGTCACGGGCTCGACGGTCGTCTGGCCGCCCGGGCCGGCCGGATTCACGGAGAGCGCGTCGGCGCCATCAGCCGCGACTCCGGGCGGTACCAGACCGCGAGTGCCGCCGTACGAATCATCCCGTCCGGAACGTCGCTCGGCGTGGGCTATCGCGATGTCTCTCAAGAGCTGATTCGTGGAGAGAGTGAGCTTCGAAACGATCTCGACTCGCTCGATTTCACGATCGCCCAGTCCCTCCCGATCCCCTTGCTCCGTTCGATCGGTTCCGACTGGCGCGCCCTCTTCTCCATCGAGTTCGGCCACCGCCGGCAGGGTGAAGAGGAAGAGCGCTCGAATCGACGCTTCGCCGGGGGTCTCTCGCTTTCCTTCTGAATCGGTCCATTTCCGTTGGAATCGGCGCCGACAAAGAATCCAGTTTCTTGGTTTCCGTTTCAATAAGCCGTTCGAGGGTCGGGACGGGCTCCTCCATCCAGCACGTTAAGCTAGCCCCTTCAATGAGTTAGCGAAATTCAAAGATTCGTATCCCTGGCACCTCCTTTGCCTAAAGCGGAGCATGCCGGAAATGCGACGTCCAGGTTTCGCGCAATTCCGGCAGATCCTCCTCGCGCTCTTGATGCTCAGCGTGCTTCCTTGCTCGCTCTCGATCGCCCGCAAGATCGGCGGCTTCGGACACGCTGACGTGCTCTTCTCTCCTGACGCCTCCGGCTGGACCGTTCGCCGCGTCGGGTCGTCCGCCTCGGGGACGCATCTGCAGCTCGGCGACCATGTGATGCTCGTCAACGGGGCTCCTGCGGAGAAGGCCGGCGATCCGTCCAGCTTGCTGGCGCACGAAGCCGCCGAGCTGACGCTGTTTCGCGCTGGTCAGCTCATCAAGCTCGCGACCACTCCCGCTCCGGCTCCGTGGGACGTTTCCTACCTGTTTCTTGCCGCGGTGGGAGCCGCATTCCTGGCGGCAGCGTGGAGCGCCCTCGGAGGATTCTCCGGGCGTGCGGTTCCTCGCGAACGGCTCGTGTTCGCGGCCTTCTCCATCTGCGTGGCGCTCGTCCTGATCCTCACCCCGGCCCCACCGATCGACGCTGCGTTCCGGGCCTCCGTGCTCGTCGAGGAGCTGGCGCGCGCTCTCTTTCCGGCCCTGCTGCTCCACCTCGTGTTCACGTTCCCGCGCCGGGTTCGCCGCGTCTCGGCCAGGCTCGCATACATCCCCGCCATCCTCCTGCTCGCCTACACGGCGCGCGTCTACTTCTTCCCCGGTCCGGCGGACCAGGATGCGGCTCCGCTTCTCCTCAAGCTGGACACGCTTCAGGCGCTCTGGATGGGGAGCGCAGCGCTCGTGGCCTCGCTCCGGCTCGTGCAGCTGTCGCGCCGGCCGACCGACCTCCTCACGGAAAAACAGATCCGGTTCCTCCTGTTCGGAACCGGCTTCGGGCTTCTCCCCGTCCTCCTTTTGAACCTCCTTCCGCGCGCGTTCGGAACGACGCTCCCCGTGCTCTCCTCACTCTCGATCATTCCGCTCGCGCTCGTGCCCGCCGCCTACCTCGCGGCGCTCACGCGGTACCGCGTGTGGGACGTGGAAGTGTTCGGGCGCGAGACCGCGGCTCTCCTGGGCGCGTTGCTGCTCGGCTCCGGTTTCTTCACGGCCGCTCAGCTCCTGCTCGCGAATCCCATCAGCGTCGGAGTGCCCTACGCGAAGGGAATCCTGCAGACGACGGCCGGCCTCCTGCTCGCGCTCAGCTTCGTTCCGGTGCGGCGCGGCCTCTCGGCGGCGCTGGCACGCTGGCAGTTCCGCGAGGGCTGGAAGGACCGCGAAAATCTGATGTCGCTCGTGCGCGCGCTGCCGCTGCTGCGGCGGCTCTCGGACGTGCAGTCGCTGCTGGTCGATACCGTGAGGAAGGGCCTCGCCGTCTCCCCCGCGGCGCTGCTGCTGCTGAGCGACGACGGGATGCTCGACGCCCGCTGGGTCGACGGCGGCACGCCCATGTCCCTGGAAGAGCTTCCCTCCGATTGCGGCACGCGCGTCTGCCGGCTGTCGCGAACGAGCTTTGCCGTGAATCCGACTCCCGCGGTCTCGAGATTGCGGAAGGCGGGCTTCCGCACGCTCGCTCCCCTGGCCGTCTCGGGCCGCCTCCTGGCCCTTTTCGCCGTCGGAGACCGCGCCGGACGCATCCCGCTCTCGCAGGAAGACCAAGAGCTGCTCGAGACGGTGCTCGCCCCTGCGGCGCTCGCGCTCGACCATGCTCGGCTCTACGAGGAGCTCCGGAGCCAGGCCGAACAGTTCAAGACCCTGAAGGAATTTCACGAGGATGTCGTGGCCGGCTCGGCGGCAGCCATCGCGGCCACCGACAGCAATGGCGTGCTGACTTCCGCGAACCCGGCGTTTGCGAGACTCGTCGGCCTCCCGGTCGCATCGCTGATCGGACGTCCCGCTCACGAGGTGCTGCCCGAGGATCTGTTCGGAGGGCTTCAGCCGCGGCGCGTGGAGGCGGATCTCGGCGGCGGTCCCCGCGTGCTGGATCTCTCGGTCTCTCCGTTCCCCGGAGCTGTCGAAGGTTCTCTCGCGCGTGTCTACGTGCTCCAGGATTCCACCGAGAACGCGCGCCTCGAACGCGCCCTCGTGGACCGCGAGCGGCTCGTCGCGCTCGGCACCCTTTCCGCCGGAGTGGCGCACGAGGTGAACACACCCCTCACCGGGGTCGCGGGATATGCGCGCCTGCTCCTCGAGGAGACGACCATGAACGCCCCTCACCGCGTCCTCGTCGAGAAGATCGAACGACAGGCTTTTCGCGCCTCACGGCTCGTGGGCAGCCTGCTCGACCTCGCGCGGGGCCGTCCGCGCGACCTCATCCGGCTCGACCCATGCGACGTCGCCCGCGAGGCCGCACGCGCCCTCGATGACGAGATCACTTCGCGAAGGGTGACGCTGCACCTCGAGCTTCCCTCGACGGCCCCCGCCATCACCGGGCACTCGGACGCCCTCATTCAGGTGCTCGTGAACCTCGTCAAGAACGGCGTCGAGGCGAGCGCCGCGCGTCCTGACCGGAATGGATCGCAGGGGCTCGTGACGCTGCGCGTGGCCGCAGGAGACGAGGACGTCCTCTTCGAGGTCGAGGACGACGGCGTGGGCATGCTCCGCGAGCAGGCGAACCGCGTGTTCGAGCCGTTCTATTCGACAAAGACGGCGCAGGGAGGCACCGGGCTGGGCCTGGCAATCGCCGGAGATATCATCCGGGCGCACGGCGGAACGCTGACTGTCGACTCGACGCCAGGCCAAGGGTCGCGGTTCACGGTCTCGCTGCCGAGAGCGATATGACGACGATCCTCATCCTCGACGACGAGCCCGTGATCCGCGACGTGCTGCACACCGTGCTGGGCAAGCAGGGCTTCAAAATCCGTGAAGCCGGCACCGGTGGCGAGGGGCTCGAGCAGCTCGCGAAAGAACCGATCGATCTGCTCCTCCTCGACCTGATGCTTCCCGATCGGCCGGGCATGGAAATCCTCGTCGAGGTGCGTTCGCGTTATCCCGAGATCCCCGTGGTCGTCGTCACGGCGTACTCCTCGGTCGAGAGCGCCATCGCCGCGATGCGCGAAGGCGCGTTCCACTACCTTCCGAAGCCGTTCCGGAACGAAGAGGTCGTACATGTGGTGCGGCAGGCGCTCGAGAAGCGCCGCCTCGTGGCCGAGAATCGCGCCCTGAAAGAGAAGCTCGGCGAGAGCCAGGGAGCCATGCGCGAGCTGGTGGGGCGCTCGGCGCCGATGGAGCGCACGTTCGAGACGATCCGGCAGGCTGCCGCGTCGCGCTCGACGATTCTCGTCGTCGGCGAGAGCGGCACGGGCAAGGAGCTCGTCGCGCGGGCGCTGCACCGGTTGTCGCCTCGGGCGAACGGTCCCTTCGTCACCGTTCACTCGGGCGCGTTGCCCGCCGATCTCCTCGAGTCGAATCTCTTCGGTCACATGCGGGGCTCCTTCACAGGCGCCGTGGCCGACAAGAAGGGCCTCTTCAAGGCCGCGGACGGCGGGACCATCTTCTTCGACGAGATCGGCACGGTACCGATCGACACGCAGGCCAAGCTCCTGCGCGTACTGCAGGAACGCGAGTTCCTGCCGGTGGGGGCCGTCGAGCCGATCCGATCCGACGTCCGCGTGATCGCGGCCACGAACGCCGACCTCACGCGGCTCGTCTCCGAAGGGAAGTTTCGCGAGGATCTCTACTACCGCCTCTGCGTCATCAGCATCCCTCTGCCGCCTCTGCGCGACCGCAAGGAGGACATTCCCCTCCTTGTCGAGGCGCTGGTGGCCCGCGCGGCCCTCGAGAACGGCAAAGCCGTGCCCTCTGTCACCCCGTCCGCCATGAAGGCGCTGCTCGATCACGACTGGCCGGGCAACGTGCGCGAGCTCGAGAACGTGCTCGAGCGGGCTCTCGTGCTCGGCCACGGCATCATCGACCTCGATCAGCTGCCCGACGTCGTGCGCCGGTCGGTTCCGCGCGCGGCCTCGTTCCCCACCGACGGGCTCTCCTTCAAAGACGCCGTCGCGTCGTATGAACGGTCACTCCTGGCGGCCGCGCTCCAGCGCGCCGGAGGCGTGCAGAAACGCGCGGCCGAGCTGCTGGGGCTCAAACCCACCACCCTGAACGAAATGTTGAAGAGGCACGGCATGCTCCCACGCGACACCCGAGACATCGAGGCCGAATCCGTTCATCCCCTTCGCGTGGAACGCCTCGCTTGAGGCCTCTGGCCAGAGCCTTATTCCTTCTCTCTCTCTCAACCCTCGGGCGGCAGGGGCTCTCCGCCGCCTCGGACGATCCCATCTTCGCGTCCGGCGGAATTCCGTCGCTCGTCTCCCTTTCGGCCTCGATGCGCGACGGGAAGGTACCGACGCCGGAGTCCTTTCTCGGCGCTCCGATCGGGACCCGCTTCAGCACCCCGGAGCAGATCGTGGCGTACGTGCGTGCGGTCGGGGCCGCATCAAACCGGGTTCGGGTGGATACGTACGGTCACACTCCCGAGGGGCGCGAGCTGGTCCTCGTGACCATCTCGTCGCCGGAGAATCTCGCCCGGCTCGAACAGATCCGCACGGATCTGAAATCCCTCTCGGATCCGGCGCTCACGGAATCCGACGTTCGCCTGCGCTCCAGTCGCACGCCTCCTGTCGTCTGGCTCGCGTGCTCGGTTCATGGCGACGAGGCGGCGGGCGCCGAGGCGGGCCTCGCCGTGCTCTACCGACTCGCGGCGTCGAACGAGACGGACGTGCTCTCGCAGCTCGCGAACGTCGTCGTCGTGATCGATCCGTGCGTGAACCCGGACGGGCGAGGGCGCCACGTCGCCTGGTGGCGCTCGGTCGCGGGTCCCGAGGTGGACGACGATCCCGATGCGCTCGAAAACGACCCCGAGTGGCCTGAGGGCAGGACGAACCACAACGGCTTCGATCTCAATCGCGACTGGGCCTGGGCCACGCAACCCGAAACGCGGGCGCGCATTGCCGCGATCCGGGCGACGCCGCCGCAGGTCTACGTCGATGCACATGAGATGTTCCCGGAAGGGACGTACTTCTTCCCTCCGGACGCAGAACCCGTTCACCCGAGCGTGGCCCCGGAAACCAAACGCTGGCTCGACACGTTCGGGCGCGCCAACGCCAAGGCATTCGACGAGCGGGGCTGGAGCTACTTCAACCGTGAGGTCTACGACCTCTTCTATCCGGCCTACGGTGATTCCTGGCCCTCGCTCCGCGGCGCGGTCGGGATGACGTACGAGATGGCGGCGTCGGGCGGGATCGCCTATCGCCGCAAGGACGGCTCCGTGCTCACGCTCAAGGAGCGCGCTCTGAAGCATTCCGTGGCGCTGCTGGCAACCGTCGCCACTGCCGCGGCACACCACGCCGAGATCCTGCTCGACTATGCCGCCTTCTTTCGCAACAGCGTGAAGGAAGGGCGCGACTGTTTCGTGATCCCAGCGGATCAGGATCCCGCGCGCATCGTGCGTCTCGCCCGCCTGCTGGAAATGCAGGGGGTTCGGGTCGAAGAGACGCTCAGGCCCATCGCTCGCTGGGCCGGCACGGGCGCGGCGCTTCCGGCCGGTTCCCTGCTGATCGATTCCGCGCAGCCGTTCGGACGGCTCGCGCAGGCGTTGCTCGAGCCGAACGCGCAGCTGCCGGCGGCGTTCCTCAAGGAGCAACGTCAGCGGCTGCTCTTCGACGAGCCCGATAGTTTCTACGACGTGACCGCGTGGAGCCTCCCGCTGGCCTACGGGCTGCGCTCCACGAGCACACGGGAGCGCGCCCTCTTCGCGCAGAATCGCACACGCTGGCAGGAGAGGGTCGCGGCGGTTGCCGAGGCCGCCGCGCAGCCCGCGTACGGCTGGCTCTTTCGCTCGGACGATTCCGAAAGTCGCCTGGCGGCCGGCCGCCTCCTGGTCCAAGGCCTCCGCGTGCTGGCCACGACCCGCGATTCGATGATCGCGGGCGTGACGATTCCGGCGGGCTCGTTCCTCATTCGGCGCGAGAACAACGACTCCGACAGGTTCGCCCGCGTGCAGGACATCGCCACCACCGCGAGCCGGCCCATCCGCCTGAAGAGCGCGTGGACCGACGAGGGGCCCTCGTTCGGCTCCAACAGCCTGCTCGTGCTGAAGGTTCCGCGCGTCATCCTCCTCACCGGCGACGGTGCGGACGTGAGCTCGGTGGGCTCGATCCGGCTCGCGATCGAGCGCGACCTGGGAATCCACGTGATGCGGCGCCGCGCCTCCGCGCTCTCGCGGACAGATCTCACCGGCGTCACGGCGATCATCGTGCCGCACGGCGGCGGAGCCTTTCGCCGTGAGCTGGAGCGGGAGGAGGGTGCCGCGGCCCTGAGGCGCTGGGTAGAAGGGGGCGGCGTCGTGATCGGCATCCGCGACGGCGCGGAGATCCTTCGCGGAAAGTCGATCCACCTCTCCGAGGTGAAGGCGTGGGAGCCTCCGAAGCCTCCAGACGCGGACACCAAGGCGCGCCCCGACGGCGCCAAGGCCGAAGGTCAGGGCAACGACGGCAGCAAGTCCGGCGAGCCCGCTCGCGGCGAGCGTTCGGCAGCTGGGTCCGAGAAGGTGTCGAAGGGCGCACTCCCGGCCACCTCCACTTCGACATCCACCGCAGAGCCTAGCGAGGACGGAGACCTTCTCCTCGACCTCGATCACCGCCCACTGTCTCTCCCCGGAGCCGCCCTGCGCACGCGCGGCGCTGTCGGGCACCCGTTGCTGTTCGGGGCCTCGCCCGACCCCATCTTTCTCGTGTTCGGGTCACATCCGCCGAAGCGCCTGCTCCCCGCAAAGGGAAACGTCGTGTCGGTCGTGCGCACGAACGCCTTGGCCGCGGGCTTCGCCTGGAAGGAAGCGCTCGAGCGCTGGTCGGGAGCGCCGGTCGTGCAATGGGAAGAGGTCGGGCGCGGAAAGGTCATCTCGTTCGCCGGAGATCCGGCGTTCCGCGGCACCTGGCTGGGGACCGAGATCCTCCTGCTGAACGCGGTGCTCCTGGCGCCCTCCGTCGATCGAAGCTGAAACCGACGAGGCTGGTGTCGAGCGAATCTGCGCGCGTTCCGCGCGCCGCACGGTGAGCCCGCCGGTGCCCCGGGTCAGGAACGGCGCAGAAGCACGAGCGTGCGGTCGTCGTGGTACGGCGTGCCCGCGACGAACTCGGCCAGCGCCGCGTTGACGGCGGTCTCCACGTCCTGCAACGGCAGGGTGCGGCACGACCTGGCCACCTCGATCAGCCGCTCGATGCCGAACTCGTCGTCGTCGGCATTCGCAGCCTCGGTGACGCCGTCGGTGTAGAGCACGAGGATGTCGCCGGGCCCGAGCGTGAGGGTGCCGGACGAGTAGCTCTTGCCCGGGAAAAGTCCGAGAGGCATTCCGTGCGCGTGGAGCAGCTGGTGCTCGCCGCTCTCGCTCCGGATGAGGATGCCGGGGTTGTGCCCGGCATTCGTGTAAGTGATCGAGCCTGTGTCGGGTTCATAGAGGACGTGGAAAAACGTGATGAACTTCTCGGGGCTCGTGCGCCGGAAAACGAGGTCGTTCAAACCGGCGCAGAGCCGGTCGGGGGGGAAGTTCTCGCCGGCCCACACCTGGAAGGCGGCCTGCACCGAGGCGGCGAGAATGGAAGCGCCCATTCCTTTTCCGCACACATCGGCGACCACGATGTCCGTGGCCCCGTTCGCCCTTTCATAGAAGTCGTAATAGTCGCCCGACACGGTGCGCGACGGGACGGCTCGGCCGAACAGCTCCGTGTGCGGCAGCTCCGGCGCCTTGTCCGGCAGCAGCCGGCGCTGGATGTCCCACGCGAGCGCCATCTCGCGCTCGATGCGCTGCTTGGCGATGGCCTGCTCCTGCAGCTTGAGGTTCTGGATCTTGATGGCCGCGGTGTTGGCCAGCGAGGAGAGCAGCCGGAGATCCTCTTCCGTGAAGCTCTTCCGGCCCAGGCGCACCTCGAGATAGATGAGCCCGATCACCCGGTCCTCGGCCAGCAGGGGCGCGGCGATGCAGGAGGTGACGCCCGTGAGGCGGATCGACTCGGCCGCGGCGAGCTTCATGTCGTGCACGGTGTCGATGAGCAGAACGCCGTTCTTTCCCTCCACCACCGACTGGATGAGCGTCTTGGACAAACGGATGTCGGTCGGGTCGACGCCGGGAGCGTACTTGACGACTTCGGGACGCAGCTCGCCCGATTCACTGGCCAGCATCAGGAGGCCGCGATCGGGAGCCAGATACGCGAACACCTTCTCGACCACCAGGGAGAGCAGGCGGTTGAGCGGGATGTCGCTCAGGAATTCGACCGAGACCTCGTTGAGGATCCGAAGCTGCGCGTTCAGCCGGCCCAGCTCGTCCGCGCCGGCTTCTTTCTGCGGATCCCAGCCCCGCAGGTGCGGCTTCACGAGATCCGAGGCGGAACGGAAGAGCGTGACCTCGGCCGGGGTGTCCCGCTCGGCCACCACGACGCGCGTCGCGGACTCCTCGAGGACGTCGATCGTCGTCTCTCCGAGATTGATCCGATCGCCGGTGCTCAGGGGAATGGGCTCCGAGATACGATACCCGTTCAGCGACGTGCCATTCCGGGAACCGAGATCGACGAGCACCGGGGATCCGCTTCGATTTTCGACCTTGGCGTGCACGCGAGAGAGGGTGCGGTCCGCGAGGGGCACGTCGTTCGTGGACGAGCGCCCGAACGTCAGCAGGGGCCGGTCGAGCATGACGCGGCGGGGAATTTCTCCGGGCACGCGCACGTTCAAGATCAGCACAGCCGGTGAGTCTAGCAGTGCCTTAGCTGCCCGTGGTAGTCTCGTCGGCATTCCACGTCCTGGCTCACGAAGCGGCCGGGCATTTCAGGAGTTCCCCATGAAAGACAAGATTCACCCGGAGCTGTTCGCGGTCGACGTCCACTGCGCTTGCGGCACCACCTGGAAAACCCACAGCACGAAGAAGGAGATGCGCCTCGAGATCTGCTCGCAGTGCCATCCGTTCTTCACGGGCAAGTCGAAGCTCGTCGACACAGAGGGGCGCGTCGAGCGCTTCCAGAAGCGGTACGCCAAGCAGGCGGCCGCCGCTGCTCCCACCGCAGACAAGAAGGAACCGGCTCCCTCGCCGGCCTGAGGCTGTTCCGGCCGCCCGCCATCTCGGTGGGCGGCTGACCGAACTCCCCTCGTTCCATGTTCGACAAGCTGAGCGAGATCGAAAGGCGCTACGACGAGCTTCTGGCTCGTTCGCAGTCGTCCGACGTGGTATCGGACCACGTCGAGTACACGCGCACCGTGCGGGCGATGAAAGAGATCGTCCCAATCGTGGAGAAGGTCCGCGAGCGGCGCCGCATCGAGAGCGAGCTGGCCGGAGCGCGCGAGATGCTCGACACTCTCCCTCCCTCGGACGAGCTTCGCCCGATGGCGCAGAGCGAGTTCGAGGATCTGCGCTCTCGAAAAGAGAAGGCGGAAGAGGAGCTGCGCGTGCTCCTGCTCCCCAAGGATCCCAACGACAGCAAGAACGTGGTGCTGGAGATCCGCGCGGGGACCGGCGGAGACGAGGCAAGCCTCTTCGCGGAAGAGCTCTTCCGGATGTATGTCCGCTATGCCGAGGGGCGCCACTGGAAGGTCGACGTGATCGATCGCAGCGACGCCGGCGGGATGGGCGGCATCAAGGAGGTCCAGGCGATCATCGAAGGCGAGGGCGCCTTCTCACGCCTCAAGTACGAGGGGGGCGTCCATCGCGTGCAGCGCGTTCCGGCCACAGAGACGCAGGGCCGCATCCACACCTCCGCGGCCACCGTGGCCATCATGCCCGAGGCCGAGGACGTGGACTTCCAGATCAACGACAAGGACGTCCGCATCGACCTCTTCTGCGCTTCGGGGCCCGGCGGCCAGGGGGTCAACACCACCTACTCGGCCGTGCGCCTGACGCATATCCCGACGAACACCGTGGTGCAGTGCCAGGACGAGCGCTCGCAGATCAAGAACAAGGCAAAGGCGATGCGCGTCCTGAAGTCTCGAATCTACGAGGTCGAGCGACAGCGCGTGGAGGCGGCTTACGCCGCGGACCGGAAGAAGATGGTCGGCTCGGGCGACCGCTCGGAGAAGATCCGCACCTACAACTTCCCGCAGTCGCGCGTGACCGATCACCGCATCGGCTTCACGTCGCATCGTCTCGGGGACATCATGGACGGGCGCGTCGACGAGCTGATCGAGCCCCTGATCGCCCACTTCCAGGCCGAGAAGCTGAAGACCGAGCTCGCGAAGAGCTGAGCAGATCGGTTCCAGGTCTCGCCAGTCGAGACGAATCGAAGCCGGCGCGCGGGAAGCGCTCCCGCGCGTCGCGGCTCTTCTCTACTCTCCGTTCTACTTCTTCTTCTTCTTTGCCGCGGTCTCCGGCTTGACCTCGACGGAGGCTGCCGTCATGCGGTACATCACGGTGACCTTGCTTCCGACCTTGGCGTCGCCGGTCATCTTCGTATCCTTGTCGCGTGCGATCTCGAACTTCTCCTTCCCCTTGTTCTCGACGGTGATCTTGGAGTCGTCGATCGCGATCACCTGTCCCGTGACCTGATAGGTGTTCGTCATGGCCGCGTCGGCGGGCGAGGCCAGGACGCCGAGAGAAACCAGCAGCACGGCGAGGGAAATCCGGATTCGTTTCATTCCACACTCCTTCGGAATCGATCTCCTCGACCCCGCGAAATTCTATCGTCGATCGAGGACGTAATAAGGCTCCCCGGCGCGAACCTGGACGCCGGTCGCCTCGAATCCGCGTGCGAAGAGCCCCGATGCGAGCCGCCCGAACCGGGTCCGCGCGCGCCGCGCCCCGACCGGGTCGGTGCGGTAGATGCCCGGCGCTCCCGGAGGGAATGCGAGGCTGACGCGCGATGACGAAGGCGTCTTGCCGGGCACGGCCCGCGGCGGGCGCGGCTCGGCTTCCGAGCCGGATGTGAGCGGCGTGCCTGCAGCCGCGCGATCCACCAGCGGATCGTCCAGCCGCCACGTCACCTCGAAGCGATCGGTCGGCAGGTCTCCATACATCCCCCCCATGGGCCCGTAGAAATTCGGGAGGAATGCCCCCACCGTGCCTCGCAGACGCATCAGGTTCAGGCGCGCGTTCTTGATCAGGAACGGGTCGTAGGTCCACGTGACGAGCCGGATGTTCCGCTCGAGACACCAGCTGCGCTGGAAGAGCTTCAGCAAGACCGAGATTCCGCGCCCCTGGAACTCGGGACGCACCGCGAGCAGGTGCGAGTGCTGACAGGCCTGTCCGCGATTCGTGCGGGGAATCCCGTGTACGAAGCCGAGCATCTTTTTTCCGGAGAAGGCTCCCGCCGTGAGACCTCCCGCGTGGGTGATGGCAATGAGGTCACCGGCGGGCGAGAGCGAGCGCTCGGAGAAGCCCCAGGCGGCCTTCGCCACGTTCACGGTCTCGTGAAAATCCTCGGAGCTCTCGATCTCGCGCACGACCACCGCGGGCTCGCGCGCCTTCATGCGGAAACCTCCTCGAGCAGCGCCGCGAGAAGGGCCGCCCGGCGCGGAAGATCCTCCACCACGAGGTGCTCGCTGCGCGCATGCGCTCCGCCGCCCGCGGGCCCGAGACCATCCAGCGTCGGCACTCCGGCCGCCGCCGTGAGATTGCCGTCCGAGGCTCCCCCCACGCGCACGGCCGGCAGCTCGAACCCCAGCCGCGCCGCGATCCGGCCGGCCTGTTCGTGGATGAGCAGCGATTCCGGGGTCGACTCCATCGGCGGTCGGTTCAGCCCGCCTTCGAGAGTGAGGCTCACGCGCGGATCGACGGGCCGGTAGCTCGTCAACGCCTCCATCAGCCGGTCGGCTTCGGCGCTCGACCAGACGCGAAAATCGACCGAGACGTCCGCCCGCTCGGGGACGACGTTGGTGCGGGTGCCCGCCTGCGCAACCGTCGAGACCATGCTCGTTTCCAGCGCGCGATTCCCCAGCGTCTCGGCGAACAGGACGAAACGCGCCAGCTCGAGCAGCGCTGAGGCACCCTTGTCCGGCTCGAGGCCAGCGTGGGACGCGATGCCCTGGAAGCGTGCTTGTACGAGGCCGATCCCCTTGCGCGCGATCTTGGCAGCCCCGCCATCACCCGAGGGCTCCAGCACGAGCACGCGATCGCGGCGCCTGGCTTCCTCCACGAAGTGCTCGCGGGTGGTCTCGCTTCCCACCTCCTCGTCGCACGAGAGGAAGAGTGAGATTCCGCGCGCCGGTTTCAGCACCCCCGCCCCGATCGCGGTCAGGACCGCGAGGGCGACCGCGACGCCCCCCTTCATGTCGAACACGCCGGGCCCGGTGACGCGGCCGTCGGCCACCGCGAACGGCCGCGACTCGAGCGCACCGATCGGGAACACCGTGTCGTGGTGACCGACGAGCAGCACCCTCGGCCGATCGCCGCCGGACCAGCGCACGTGCGCGCCGGCAGACCCCGGTACGACCTCCACACCCGTGCCGAGACGCTTGTCGATGATCAGTGCCAGCGCATCCGCCGATGCAGCGAGCCGCTCGATGTCGTTCGAGGGCGACTCGGTGTTCACGAGCAGTTCGAGGTCGGCGAGCATCGCTTCCAGATCGGGCACGTCTCCAGTCTCGCGGACCTCGCCGGTCGGGCGCGACCCGGCTCCGGATCGGCCACGACGCAAGCGCCGCCGCATGCTCCAATG
>JBDSFL010000140.1:0-3690 GCA_039919545.1 Thermoanaerobaculia bacterium
GCACGCGTCGCGCCCGGGAACGTTCCCGGAAACTCGAGGACCGCTGCCGGCACGCTGCGTCGACCCATGCTCTTTGGACGCGCGCCGGATGGCCATGGTTTACCCGTATCCCTTTCGAGTCGCCCGAGATGTCGTTCGCTCGGTCGGGCCGATCACACCCGCTAAGAGCGCTCTCGTCTCCAGGGGCGCAGCCGCTGCTTCAGCTCGTCCCAGAAAACGATTCTAGCTCTCAGCAGGCGGACTCCCAAGAGGGCTCGCGGGGGCGGGTCCGGGAGACCGAAGTAGCTGCTCAGCAACAGTTTGAGGTCTTCGGGGCGATTCAATCCGGGGCGCGCCAGGTCGCGCCAGCGGCTCCAGAAACCCACCGGACGGGAGGAAAGCCGCGCCCGGCTGAGGTCCACGAGCCAGAGCCGGAAGCCGGTGCCTTGCGCAGAGACCAGGATGTTGCCGTCGGTGAAGTCGCGAAAGTGGACTCCGGAATCGTGCATCGCCCGGGCGATGCGGCCGAGCTCCGTCACGATGGCCGCGAAGGGCACGTCCTGAGTGGGCGCGGGGCGGGAGGGGTCATCACGTCTCAGGAACCAAGTCCGGATCTGTTCTGCTCCCTCGATTCGGCGCGCCACGAACCAGCTCTCCTCGCCGATGTCCTCGGCCCCGAGAGGCTCCGGCGTTGGAATGCCGCGCGCCCGAAGGGCCACGGCCGTGGCGTACGAACGCTCGGCCATCGAAGGCGCAAAGCGGTCCCGGTAGGATCGCCTCGCCTTCTTCACCACGACCGGGATCTCGTCCCCATCCTGCGTGAGCACCCCACAGACCACGACGTGCCGCGCCGGAAACCTCATCGCATCGGGCGGGATCGTCAGGCGCTCGGCCAGGCTCATCAGGGAATGGCCAGCAGCAGGATCTGGTCTCCGCCGACTCTCTGCCGGTCCACGACAGCCAGCCTCCGCAGGGCGGGGCTCGTCCACTTGCGCTGCTCGCTCTCGTCCGAAAGGATGAACGCGGGGGCGTGCCGCTGCGAGACCCAGGCGGCCAGCGCCTCCTCGGTGCGCAGGTGATCGGTGAAGCGATGGAGGACGAGGATCGGATAGCTGTGATACGTCTCGCCGAAGTAGGCGAGGGGCTCACCCTTGGCAACGAGGGGCGCGATCCGGTCGAAGAACGGACGTCCCGTTTTCAGGGTGTCGATCGCCGGAAGGAGTGCGAGCGAGACCGAGGCTTCTGCCGCACCGAAGGTCGCCGCGAGAGCGAGAACCGCGGGCGCCGCTTCGCGACGACGCCGGAACAGCACCCAGCCCGTGCCCAGACCGCCCACGAGCAGCGGGATCGCGAGGAGCGGCGCACGCGAGACGAACCCGGGCGCCCGCGTTCTCACCGCGGGCACCAGCGCCAGCGCCGCTCCGAACAGGAGCGAGGCGATGAAGAGGCAGTAGGTGCGCAGGAAGCGAAGACCGTTCCAGCCGTGCTCCGGGAGACCCTGCCGCTCCCACTCCCCCGCCGCGGCGGCCAGGAGCACGGCGGCGAAGGGATAGGCGACGAGGAGGTATTTGGCCTGCTTGGAGCCCGAGGTGGAAAGGAATGCGAACGAGACGGCGATGAAGATCGCGCAGAAGAAAAGTTCGCGTCGAACGCGGAAGAGCCCCGATCTCCAGAGGGTGACGAAGCCAACCAGCGCGGGAAGCGTCCACGGGAAGAAATCGCCCCAGATGCTCTCCACGTAGAACCACCACGGCTTGATGTGGTCGAAGGCGTGAAAGAAGCGGTTCCAATTCTGGTTCACGATGAGGTCGTAGGTGTATTCCGGGCCGCCGGCACGCGCCGCGAAGACGTACCAGGGCACCACCACCGCGATACCCACCAGCGCGGCCCGGATCGGTCCCACTTCGAGAACGGGGCGCCACGAGCGGGCCAGCACGGCGCGCACGAGAGTGGCCAGGCCCACGAGCACGATGGCCAGCGGACCCTTGGTGAGCACGGCCAGCGGCAGCAGCAGCTGGAACACCCAGCGCCATGACGCCGCATGAGAAGAGTCCTCCTCGATCATCGCCTGCGCCAGGAGCGCGCCGAAGAGCAGCGCCGTGAAGAGTCCGTCGGTCTGCAGGAACTGGGATTGCCAGAAGACGATCGGGCTCACGGCCGTGACCGCTCCCGCCACCAGCGCCTCGCGCGGGCCTCCCTTTCGCCCAGCCAGCCACGCCGCGCCGAAGACCAGGAAGGCGCCGCTCAGGATGGAGGGAATGCGGATGAGCGCGGGGACGACGCGGCTCGCGACCGGCGATGAGGCCGCCGCCATGGCCCAGTAATAGAGGATGGGTTTTTCCGAGTACGGCTTTCCGTTCTGGTACGGGACGAGGTAGTCGCCGCGATCGCGCATCTCGCGTACGGCTTCGGCGAAATCGGGCTCATCGGGCGACCAGAAATCACGGCAGGAAGCGGCCGTGAGATAGATGGCCGCCGCGGCGCAGGCGAGGAGCAGCGGGATCCGGAAGGATCCGGTTCTGGAGGCGCCGGACGACACTGCCAGAAGAATACGCGACAATCCGCCGCGATCCGGAGGTGGATCCATGGAGCACAACTTCCTGCACAAATTCAGCCTGCACATCGAGGGGCTGACGGAACCGGTCACGTTCGAGACCTTTCACGAGCTGGAGGACATCTCGGAAGTGACCGACGCCATCGCCAAGTACATCGCGCGCCAGGAAGACGACTTCCTTCCGCTCGGCGCCACCTCGGCCGTGCGGGCCAGCAAGGTCTTGCGGGTGACGCACGTGAGCTTTTCGAAAGCGTGACGAAGCGAAGAGCGGTGGCGAGCCCGAAGCCCAGCGCTTCGTCGCGTCGAACGATGGCCGCGAACCTCGTTCACCGCGGAATCGTGCCCGAATTTCTCTTCTCGTTCTTGGCCGTCGGAGAAGGGAGCTTCACGATCTGTGCGGAGCCGTCGGCCGAAAGGTGCACGGAGACGCGCATCCCGACACCGGCTCGGGAGGAGCGATCGGCCCTTCAGAGCACCTGCGGATTCCTTCCCCGCCTCGTCGCGGAAACCGCATTCGAGCGAGCCTGGGCTCCGAAAAGCATCTCTGGTATGGTCGTTGCTTCCTAAAGTTCCAGTCTCGAGTTTCCGGTCCCAGCGAAGGCTCTCCGTCCGATTTTGGCGACGACACCGAACGAATGATAGGCAACAACCAGGAGGCAGTATGAAGACGACATTCATGACAACACGATTTCTCGCGGCGGGGGCGGCTTGCATCATTCTCGTGGGGGGCGGGGTCGCGAGCTCCGCCTCGGCCCAGAGCTTTCAGTTCCGGATCGGCACGAGGAGTCGCCCGCTCCAGGGGCGCAGCTTCGAGACGATGAGGGCTCTATCTCATTACCTCGACCAGCTCGCCGAGCACGCGGCGGAGGAAGCCCAGCAGAACACCCACCACGGTTCACGCGGAGAGGCTTCAGCCATCGAAGCGATGACTGATTTCGCGACCCACACCTCAGACTTTCACGAGCGGATGGACAACTACCTCAGCGACCCGTGGGATCTCCCGACCGAGATCCGCGATCTGGACCGGAGGGCCCGCCGCGTGAACATCCGGTTGCAGCGCGGTCACTTCTTCGAGCACGTGACGAGCGACTGGTACCAGGTCCTCGACACGCTCGAGAGGATGAAGCGGGTTCTCTACGGGCAGGACGTCGACATTC
>JBDSFL010000220.1:0-3870 GCA_039919545.1 Thermoanaerobaculia bacterium
CCCGCCGGCTCGGCCTCCCCTACGTCGACCTCTGGACGTTCCGGATCGATCCCGAGATCTTCCGCGCCACGTCGCTCGACTGGATGCTCAGGTTCGAGTTCGTGCCGGAGAAAGAAGAGAACGGCTGCCTCGTCATCGTGATGGCCGACCCGACCGACGTCATCAAGCGGGACGAGCTCGAGGGGCTTCTCAAGAGGAAGCTGAAGATCAAGGTCGGGTCGCGCGCGGCGCTCCAGGAGATTCTCCAGAAATCCGAGTCCACCCAGCGCGTCCTCGAGGAAGCCACCGAGGACTTCCGCATGCAAGTCGTGCGGGAGGACGAGGAGGGGCAGGAGGTCCTGACGATCGACCGCATCGCGGCCGACGCCAGCCCGATCATCAAGCTCGTCGATTCGGTCCTGTTCAACGCCATCCAGCGCCGCGCGTCCGACATCCACATCGAGACGCAGGAGCACGTCGTCGTCATCAAGTACCGCATCGACGGCGTCCTCTACCCGGCGATGGAGCCGATCGACAAGAAGCACCACCAGACGATCATCTCGCGCATCAAGATCATGTCCGAGCTGGACATCGCCGAGAAGCGCATCCCGCAGGACGGGCGCTTCAAGATCCGCGTGAAGGGGCGCACGATCGACTTCCGCGTCTCGATCATGCCGACCGTGCACGGCGAGGATTCGGTGATCCGAATCCTCGACAAGGAATCGGCCAACGCGGAATTCAAGAACCTGCGGCTCGACGTGCTGGGCATGGACCCCGAGACCATGCGGCGGCTCCGGAAATTCATTCGCGAGCCGTACGGCATGGTGCTCGTGACCGGCCCCACCGGCTCGGGCAAGACGACCACGCTCTACGCCTGCCTCTCGGAGATCCAGTCCGTCGAGGACAAGATCATCACCATCGAGGATCCCGTCGAGTACCAGCTGCGCGGCATCACGCAGATTCCCGTCAACGAGAAGAAGGGGCTCACGTTCGCGCGCGGGCTCCGCTCGATCCTGCGTCACGACCCGGACAAGGTGATGATCGGAGAGATCCGCGACGAGGAGACGGCGCAGATCGCCGTGCAGGCCGCGCTCACCGGACACCTCGTGTTCACGACGGTTCACGCCAACAACGTGGTCGACGTGCTCGGCCGCTTCCTGAACATGAAGGTCGAGCTCTACAACTTCGTGTCCGCGCTGAACTGCATCCTGGCGCAGCGCCTCGTCCGGAAGATCTGCCCGCACTGCAAGATCGAGTTCGTTCCCACGCCGCTCCTGCTCGAGGAATCGGCCATTCTTCCCGAGACCATGGTCGGCAAGACGCTCTGGGAAGGGCGCGGCTGCATCGAGTGCAACGGCACCGGCTTCTACGGGCGCATGGCCATCACCGAGCTCCTGGATCTCTCCGACCAGATCCGGGCTTTGATCCTGGACCGGCGCCCCGCCGCCGAGATCAAGAAGGCCGCGCAGTCGGAAGGGATGACTTTCCTGCGCGAGTCGGCCCTGAAGAAAGTCTTCCTCGGGGAGACCACTCTCCGCGAGGTGAACAAGGTGACGTTCGTTGAGTGAGAGCATCGTTCGTTCCGAAAAGGTATGTTTTGAATAGCCTTCTTCAAAAGCTCAAACCGCGCATCTTCCGCCCGGTCCGGCCGCCGCACGCATTCGTGCTCACGCGCAACCGGCTCGTCTACGTGGGGCGGCCCGCCCCCAAGCGAAAGGGCCTCATCACCGACCCGGTCGCCGTGACGGTGCTCTCCCGCCCGCTCCCGGACGGGGCTCTGCGCGCCGGACGCGACGGCATCCCGGTGCCCGACCGCGCCGCCCTCTCGTCCGTCGTCACTTCCCTGGTGCAGGCGGCCGGCGTGCGCATCGCGAGCGCTTCCCTGGTGATCCCGGACGATTTCGTCCGCGTCCTGGCGATCGACGTCGAGGCTTCCGAGAAGAACCCGAAAGAAACCGAGGACGTCATCCTCTGGAAGTTCAGCCGCATCTTCGGCGAGCCCGCCCTCCCGCTCCGCATGTCGTGGCAGAACGTGGGCGCGGGCACCGAGGCCGTGCGGCTGCTCGCCGTGGCCACGCTCGAGGAGACGGCCTCGGCGCTCGAAGCGGCCTTCGGCGAATCCAGCGTGCGCATCGGCGCGCTCGAGTCGGCCGCGCTCGCCGTCGCCTCGCTCGCACGCAAGGCGCTTCCGGCGGACAGCTTTCTCGTCTGGGCCGACGGCGACGCGGCGACGACCGTTTTTCTCAAAGGGGGCCAGTTGCGTTTCCTGAGGACCAAGGCCACCTCCGACCCCGAAGAGGCTCTGCAGGAGATCCGTCTCGCCGCCTCCTTCGTGGCCGACGGCACCGACGCCGAGGGCGTCTCGCTGGACGTCCACGGCGTCTGCGCGGCCGGCCCGGTGGGCTCGCCCATCGTCGACCGCTTCCGCGCTTTCCGCGCCGAGCACGGCGGGCCAGCCCCCACCGCGCTCACGCGGGCCACGCTGGCGGCCCACATCCTCACTCTCCCGGGCCTGTCGGGCGCGGCGCAGACGCTGGCCGGAGTGGACGATCCCGCCGTGCTCGTGGCGCTGGGCGCGATGGCGGGAGGGGACTGACCCGTGTCGACCGGCTTGAATCTCGCGAAACGTCCCTTCGTCGACACGCGCCCGGTCACGGCCGCCGCGGTCGTTCTCGTGCTCGTGGTGGGCGTGCTCTCGGTCATCAGCGTGCGCACCATCCAGCGGTACCTGCAAGATTCGTCCGGCACCAGCCTGGCGATCGCCACCCTGAAGGAGGAGGCCGAGCGCACCGAGCATCTGCGTCAGAAGTCCGAGTCCGCCCTGGCGCGGTTCGATCTCGACGAGCTCGGGGCCAATTCGGCCGACGCGAACCTCATCGCGGGGCGTCGCGCTTTCTCGTGGACGCGCTTCCTCTCGCGTGTGGAGCAGGTGCTTCCTTCGGACATCCGCGTCGTTTCCATCTCCCTCTCCAAGCCCAGCACGGAATTGAGAGGAGGCCAGAACCGGCCCGCCGACCTGGACAGCGTCGGGGTGCAGCTGAGCCTCATCTCGCGCGATCCGATCGGGCTCGTGCGAACGATCCGCGCCCTCTACGCGTCTCCGTACTTCGACATGCCGATTCCTCGAAGTGACGTGAGCCCGGAGAAGGGCTCCGCCGAAGGGCGGCAGATCACGATGGAAGTGCTCTATCTCGACGGCGGGAAGAAATCATGAACGGCTCGACTCTGGGCCGCGGACGCACGATCCTTTTCGTGCTTCTCGGCGTGCTCCTGCTGGGCAACCTCGTGATCCTGATCTCCTACAGCGTCTTCTACGAATCGCGCCTCGCTGCCTTGCTGGACTCGCGCCGCGAGCTGGAAAACCGGGTCGCGACCGCCCGGACCGCGCTGGCGAACGTGCAGAAAACGGCCGAACGGCTCGAGTCCCAGCGCGAAAGGCTCGATACGTTCTACGTGAAGACCCTGGGCTCGCGAAAGGAGCGCCTCGCGCTCCTCATCGAAGACGTGTACGCCAGCACTCGGAAAGCGGGGTTCATCCCCGACTCGTTTTCCTTCGACGAGGAAGAGGTCCCCGGCGCGAGCCGCATCGGCATCAATTTCGCCATCGAGGGCCGCTATGCGGACATCAAGAAGCTGCTCGGCATCTTCGAATCCAACGCGGCGTTCCTGGTCCTCGAGAAGGTCACGGTGGCAACCGATGAGACGCAGCCCGACACGCTGAAGGTCTCGCTCACGGTGTCGCACTACTTCCGCGAGGAGTCGGGACCTCCCGGAGTTCACCGCACGATCCGGAAGACCACGACGGTGCGCACCGGCAAGGCCACCGTTCGGACGGGCTCGGCCGACGCGAAAGGGCCCCGATGAGCGCCGAACGCCGCCGCCTGGTGATCC
>JBDSFL010000248.1:0-3186 GCA_039919545.1 Thermoanaerobaculia bacterium
ACTTCGTTCCTCTCTCCCTCGCGTTCAAGAGGATCAACAACATTCTCGCGCAGGCCACCGACATCTCGGGGGAGCCCGAGCCCTCGCTGATGGTCGAGGACGCCGAGAAGAACGTGGCGTCAGATTACTTCCAGGCCAAGGACATGCTCGACGAGCTGATCTCGGCGCGCCGATACGAGGAGGCGCTCTGCGTGATGGCGTCGCTCGGGCCGAGCCTCGACCGATTCTTCGTCGAGGTGATGGTGCTGGCCGAGGACGAAGGGCTGCGCCGGAACCGGCTCGCGCTGCTGCGCTCGATTCGCGATCAGTTCTCGCGGGTCGCGAAATTCAACGAGATCCAGGGGTGATCGAAGTCGTGCAAGGAGGGAAACCATGGTCTCCGTGACGTCTCTCTGGCTCCCCATTCTCCTCTCGGCCGTGGCCGTCTTCGTGGCGAGCTCCGTGATCCACATGCTCCTCCCGCACCATCGCTCGGACTACAAGAAGGCTCCAGGCGAGGACGAGCTGATGGATACGGTGCGCCGCCTGAGCATCCCGCCCGGCGATTACCTCTTCCCCTACGCCGGAAGCCCGGCTGGAATGAAAGATCCGGAGTACGCGGCGAAGTGGAAGAAGGGTCCGGTCGGCATGATGACCGTGATGCGGTCGCCTCACGAAATGGGCAAGACCTTCATTCTCTGGTTTCTCTACTGCGTCGTGATCGGCGTTTTCGCCGCGTACGTGACGGGGCACGCGCTCCCCGCCGGCGCGCACTACCGCTCGGTGTTCCGCTTCGCGGGGATCACGGCGTTCGCCTGCTATGGGCTCGCCCTCTGGCAGAACTCGATCTGGTATCACCGTTCGTGGCTCACGACGCTCAAGTCGAACCTCGACTCGCTCGTCTACGGGATGCTGACGGCGGGCATCTTCGGATGGCTCTGGCCGCGCTGAGCTGAGCCGCTCGATCTTGAATGCGGGCGCTCACGCGCCGTTTGCTCAGGTCAGCTTCAGATCCAGCTCCAGATGCAGCAGCGCGGCGAGATCGCCTTCCGTCGCGACGATGCCCTTCTTGTAGCCGACGGGGCTACCCGGCGGCGCGTAGAAGCCGGGAATCGTGCGCGGCGAGATCAGCGCGACCGTCACCGGATGCTTCCCCTCCATCGAGGGCTCCACCGGGATGATGACCGTCGCGCGTGCGAGCTCGGTGGCGATCGTCTTGCCGATCTGGATGTGTAGCGCCTCGCGGAGCGGTTCGGGCAGCAGCGGGATGCGATCGGTCACCTCGCCGACCACGGTGTTGAGCGCGGCCCCGAGGATCGGGCCCACGGCGTTGCTGCGCTCGATGAAGTAGCGCACGTGAAGGTTCACGTGGTCGCTCACGGCGACCGGCCCCTTGAAGAACGGGGAGCCGCTGTCGACGGGGCTCAGCTGCGCCTTGGCGATCGTGTCTCCGGGCTGAGCGCGGAACGGAAGCCGTGCCGTGGCCAGAACGCGGTTCTCCGAGGGAGCGCCGGGATTCTCGATCTGAAGGACGATCGACAGGTCGGTCGTGCGCTTGTCGGGCGCGGGCCAGCCGTTGTGCAGGACCTCGATGGACACGAAGGAGACGTCGAGCTGCGGCGCGCCACGTGCCACCTTGCGCGGCGCGCGGGGCGCAGGCTTGCGCACCGCGCGCTTGCCCTTCACGGAGGGGAGCGGAGGCTTCACGGAACTGGACCCTGGGCGCTTCACGGTGGATTTTTTAGGCATGGGTTTTGGGGAATTATGCGCGTCGCCGGGAAGACAAGGAAAACTTCGGCGTGCGCGGGCTCACTCGTTCAGGGGCAGCTCCGGATGCGCGGACCATTCCCACATCGAGCCGTCGTAGTTCGCGACGACGACGCCCAGCCGCGCCTCGACGAGCACCGCCAGCAGCGCGGAGCGCACGCCGCCCGTGCAATAGGAGATCGGAAGAGCCGCCGCGCCCGCCGCGAGCGTGGCCGCGAGGGCCGGGGCGTGGACATAGGTTCCGTCGGGCCGGTAGAGAGAGGCGGCCGGCACCAGCTGCGAGCCCGGGATGTGCCCGCCCCGCTTCTGGCCGGGCATCGTCTCGCCGTGATACTCGCCGGGCGTTCGCGCATCCAGCAGCGGACGCTTTTTTCGCTCGACCTCGATTCGTAAGTCCGCGAGCTCGATCCTTCGTTCGGGGCGGAGGGTGATCGTGAAGTCCCCTGGTTTCATGCGTCCCGCGCGATCCGGCGTGCCCGCTTTGCCCCTCGCGATCGGCCGTGACGCCACCGCGGCCCAGGCCGGGAAGCCGCCATCGAGCAGCGCCACGTCCTCCGCGCCCCAGTAGAGGAGGTTCCAGGCGATGCGTCCCTCTTCACCCCAGCCTCCCGGCGTGCCCACGACGAGGACGGGTCGCGCGTTCGAGAGGCCGAGAGCCCGCAATTTCTTCTGAAGCGCGGCATCGGCCAGGGGAACCTTTCCCCAGCGCGTCGCGTCTCCGAACAGCGCGTTCCAGGCACCCGGACGCTCGAGCGTGAAATCGCGCCAGTCCACCGCCCGGCTTCCGGGAAGGTGCCCCTTCTCGAAGGACTCCCGTTCACGCGCATCGAGAATCGTGGCCGAAGGGAGCAAGAGCAGGGCCTCTTCGGCGCTCACGATCCGCACCCGCGGCGAGGCCGCGCTCGGGTCCGCGGCGAACGCCAGCAGCGCCAGGAAAAAAGCGGCCCCCACGTTTCTGATTCTTCCCTCCCCCCGCGTCCGCAAAGCGTTCTGGGCTATTCTCGTTTCACCTTGGCTCTCACCCCTGGAACGCGACTTGGCCCCTTCGAGATTGTCGCTCCTCTCGGAGCCGGAGGCATGGGCGAGGTCTACCGCGCCAAAGATACGCGGCTCGGCCGCGAGGTCGCGCTCAAGGTGCTGCCGGCCGAGCTCTTGTCCGATCGCGATCGGCTCGTCCGCTTCGCCCAGGAGGCACGCGCCGCCTCGGCGCTCAACCATCCGAACATCGTCACGATCTACGAGATCGGGCAGGTGGACGCCCTCCCGTTCATGGCCATGGAGCTGATCGCCGGACGCACCCTGCGCGACATCATGGCGTCGGGGCCGCTGTCCAACCGCAAGGCGCTCGACCTGGCCACGCAGATCGCCGAGGGTCTCTCCAAGGCACATGACGCGTCGATCGTGCATCGCGACCTGAAGCCAGAAAACGTGATGGTCACG
>JBDSFL010000399.1:0-3361 GCA_039919545.1 Thermoanaerobaculia bacterium
TCACGCGCGTCCACGCCTCCTCCGGCGGGAACTTGTAGGCGAGCGCCCAGCGCGGGGACTTGGCCGTCTGCCCCAGCCGGCGCTGATCGGGAATCGGGTCGACCTTGATGACGACACCGTCCGTCTCGAAGTCGAGCTCGTGACGCTTCGTCTGCCAGGCATCGAGGAAACCCTCGACCTCCTCGCCCGAGGTCACCCGCGCTCGCCGGGGATTCACGGGGAAGCCGAGCCGCTCGAGCGCCGCCAGCGTGGCGTCCTGCGTGGCGGGTGCGCCGTCGCCTTCCCAGCGCGCGATGGCATAAAGAAAGATGGAAAGCTTTCGCGCCGCGGTGAGGCGGGAGTCGAGCAGGCGCAGCGAGCCCGCCGCCGCATTGCGCGGATTGGCCAGCAGCGATTCGCCCAGCTCCTCGCGCCCGGCGTTCAGCGCGCGGAAAGCGCTCTTGCTCAGGTAGACCTCGCCGCGCACCTCGAGCACGCGCGGCGCGCCGGTGGGGAGCGTGAGCGGGAGCGAGCGGATGGTGCGGACGTTCGGCGTGACGTCCTCTCCCGTCATGCCGTCGCCCCGCGTCACGCCGCGCAGGAGCCTGCCCTCCTCGTACGTGAGCGAGATGGAGAGGCCGTCGATCTTCAGCTCGCAGACGAGGGGCGGGAAGCGCCCGTCCAGCCGGTCGACCACGCGCTCCGTCCAGGCGGTCAGCTCGGCCCGGTCGTAGGCGTTCTCGAGCGAGAGGAGCGGCACCTCGTGGCGCACGTTCGGCAGGTCCGAGGCGGCCACGCCCCCCACACGCTGCGTGGGCGAGTCGCCGGTCACGAGCTCGGGATGCGCCGCCTCGAGCGCCTGCAGCTCGCGCATGAGCGCGTCGTACTCGGCGTCGGTGATCTCGGGCCGGTCGTCCACGTAATAGAGGCGTTCGTGCCGGCGGATCTCCTCGCGAAGATCATTCGCGCGGCGGGCGGCTTCGGCCGCCTTGGGATTCGAGGCTTTCACGAGGGCATTCTAAGAGGGCGTGATCGAAGGTGGGCCCACGGCACGGGCTGCTACCATCCGCGCTCGTGAAGCGGCTCATTTCGACGACCAGCCTCCTGGCTCTGGCCGCGCTTCTTGCCGCGCCTCTGAAGCTCCACGCCGGCCCGCGCGTTCCCCCCGTCGCCTCGTACCGCATCGAGGCGGCCATCGACGCCGAGCATCGCCTCACGGGCCGCGAGACGGTGACGTTCGTGAACCGCACGAGCTTCAGCTTCGAGGATCTTCAGCTCCACCTCTACCTGAACGCCTTCCTCAACGACCAGTCCACGTGGCTGCGAGAATCCGCCGCGGGCGGCGGACGGCCGCGCAAGCACCGCGACGGCCAGGCCTGGTTCGGCAGCTCGGAGCTGAACCGCGTGACCCTGGCCGACGGCACCGACCTCACCCCCGGCGTCCGCTTCATCGCACCCGACGACGGAAACGCCGACGACCGCACGGTGGTGTCGATCTCCTTGCCGCGTCCGGTCGCCCCGGGCCAGACGCTCACCTTCACGGTCGACTTCCGCGCCCGCTTCCCGCAGATCGTGGCCCGCACCGGCTGGAAAGACGATTTCCTCCTCGGCGCCCAGTGGTTTCCGAAGCTCGGCGTGGCGACCGAAAAGGGGTGGAACACTCATCAGTTCCACGCCTCCACCGAATTCTTCGCCGATTTCGGCGACTACGACGTCACGCTCACCCTACCGCGCGAGATGAAGGGGAAGATCGGGGCGACCGGCATCCTGAAAGAGGAGACGGAGCTCGCCGGGGATCTGGTGCGGGTGCGCTTCCTCGCCGAGGACGTGCACGACTTCGCCTTCACCGCGTGCGCGCGCTACGAGGTCTATCGCGAGACGTTCACCTCGCCCGGTCTTCCCAACGTCGACCTGATCCTGCTGCTGCAGCCCGATCACCGCCGCGTGAAGGCCCGCTACTTCCGCGCCGCGCGCGAGGGTCTGGCGCACTACGGCACCTGGTACGTCCCCTATCCGTACGCCACGCTCACGATCGTGGACCCCCCGTATGGCACGAATGCGGGCGGGATGGAATACCCGATGCTCATCACGGGCGGTGCCTCGTGGCTTTCGCCGGAAGAGGTTCACTCGCCGGAGAGCGTCACCGTGCACGAGTTCGGCCACCAGATCTTCTACGGTCTGCTGGCCTCGAACGAGTTCGAGGAAGGGCACCTGGACGAGGGCTTCAACACCTACTCGACCTCCCGCACGCTCAAGGCCGCTTACGGCGATCCCTTTCTCGAGAAGCGCTTCTTCGGCATTCCCATCGTGTTCCGGTCGGTGCGGCAACCCTACCCGATGGCCCGTCTGGAGACTTTTTTCGACTGGCAGGTCGCCTCGCATTCGGATCCCACCAGCGAGCCCACGTTCCGCAACCTGGACGGCAAGGCCATCAGGCACAACGCGTACTCCAAGACCGCGCTGCTGCTGGCGTCCTGCGAGCGGACACTGGGCGAGCCGCTCTGGAACCGGATCCTGAAGACCTACACCCAGCGCTTCGCATTCAAGCATCCCACCACCGCGGACTTTCGCGCCGTCGTCACCGAGCTGGCGGGACCCGCGGCCGACGAGCTCTTCAAGCAGACGTGGGATTCGACCGGGACGATCGACTACGCCGTGACCTCTGCGACCAGCCGGAAGCTCGCGCCGCCCGTCGGCTACGTGGGGCAGGGCACCGAGCTGCGCTTTCAGGGGCCCGCATCCGGAGTGACCACGAAGGCCAATCCCGCGCGGTACGAATCGGTGGTCGTCGTCCAGCGGCTCGGCGACTCGATCTGGCCCACCGAGGTCGAGCTGAAGTTCGACGGGGGCGCCGTGGTGCGCCGCCGCTGGGACGGCGCAGGGCGCTGGATCCGGTATCGCGTCACGGGACCCAGGCTCCTCTCCGCCGTGGCCGATCCCGACCGCAAGGATCTGCTCGACGTGGACGTGACGAACAACGGGCTCCTCACGGAAGCGAACGGAACCACGGCGCGGGGCTGGGCCTTTCGCGCGAGCTTCTGGGCGCAGAACCTGCTCGAATTCTTTGCTTTGATGGGATTCGTCGCGTGAGGCGTGACTCCATCGTGATTCTTTTTGCGCGCGGTTTCGTGGCAGCGGCCACGGCCTGGAAGGCGCTGCTCTTCGTCCTGCTCCTCAATGTGGGGCTGGCGTACGCGCTCAGCGGTCCGTTCTCCGCCTCGATTCACGAGGCGCTCGACCGCAATCCGCAGCAGTCCACGATGGCGAACGGTCCGGACGCGACTTTCTGGTCCCATTTCTCGCGCAAGCATCCCGACGTCACCCGCTCCTTCGACACCTTCGACGGCCTCCTCGAAGGGTCCGGCGTGAAGGGGGGCTTCTT
>JBDSFL010000405.1:0-7126 GCA_039919545.1 Thermoanaerobaculia bacterium
GGCCGTGCTGAAGAACGGCCTCTTCGCGCTCATGCCCGAGGCGAGCTGGGACCTCGTGATGGACACGGCGCTGGGAGGAACCTTTCGCACCACCAAGGCCGTCATCCGCAACATGCTGCGCCGCAAGTGGGGACGCATCGTCAACATCTCGTCGCTGGCGGCCTTCTCGGGAAGCGCGGGCCAGACGAACTACTCGGCGGCCAAGGGTGCGCTCGTGGCGTTCACGAAATCGCTCGCGGCCGAAGTGGGCCCCTACAACATCACCGTGAACGCGATCGCCCCCGGCTTCGTGGAGACCGAGATGATCTCGTTCCTGACGCCCTCCGTGCGGGAAGACTTCATGAAGCGCATTCCCGCCCGTCGCTTCGGACGGCCGGACGACATCGCGCCGTTCGTCTCGTTTCTCTGCACCGAGGGCGCGGCCTACCTCACCGGGCAGACCGTCCGCATCGACGGCGGATTCGTCGGCTAGCCGCCAGCTGCCCGTATACTTCCCACGAACGTTCGCTAGCAGGAGATTCGATGGATCAGGGAGATTTGAAGACGCGGGTGAAGGAGCTGATCGTCAAGCAGCTGAAGCTCGAGATCGATCCGACCACCATCCAGAACGACACCCCGCTCTTCGGCGACGCCGAAGGGGGCCTCGGGCTGGATTCGATCGACGCCCTCGAGCTCGTGCTCGGGGTGGAAAAGGAATTCGGCATCAAGGTGCAGGACGAGGAAGTGGGCGTTGCGGCCTTCGCCTCGGTCGACGCGCTCTGCGGCTTCATTCAATCGAAGGCGGCGTGAACCCTCGGTTCCAGGAGCTGCCGCACGGCTACCCGTTTCGCTTCGTCGACCGCACGGTCACGAAGACGGGCCCCGCGTCGGGAAGCGTGCGCGCCATGATCACGGCGGGCGCGCGCCGCGTGGAGCAGGGCACGGCGCTCGCGCCGCTCACGCTCGCCGAGCTCATCGCCCAGGCCGCGCTGCTGCTGCAAGGGGGCGACGCGGAGCTGGGGCGCAGCGGTTTCCTCGCCGGGTTTTCCGACCTTCAGGTCCACCGGTTTCCCGAAGCGGGTGACGTGCTCACCGTGGCGGTCACGATGGCGGGCAGGCTCGGCCCGGTCGTCAAGTTCGAGGGTTCGATCTCGGACGACTCCGGGCGCGCGGTCGCGTCCGGCGGCATCACCGTGCGTCAGGGCACGGCGCAGGCTCCGGTCGCGCAGGCGCCAGCAGGTTCGTGAGCGACAAGCGAATCATCCTCGCGGGTCCGGCGAACGGAGGGCTCCGTAGCGCGGCCGGCGTGCTCGAGCGCGCGGGGTTCGACATCGTCTCGGTCGACAGCCCCGAGGTTCTCGAGACCTTCGGCGCTGGCAAGGAAGCTCCCGATCTCGTGATCGTGGACGAAAGCTTCGGACCCGAGGGCGGGGTCGCCGTGTGCCGTGATCTTCGCCGCAATTCCTACTGGCGGCTCGTCTCGCTGATGCTCGTCGTTCCCGCGGGCGAGCAGCATCTCGAGGAGTGCCTGATCTCGGGCATCAACGATTTCATCCTCGCTCCGTTTCCGGCAGACGAGCTGCTGGACAAGGTGCGGCGGCTCACCGTCATTCCGGCCCGGCGCGAGCTGAACACCCTCGTGCGCGTGCATGAGGGCGACCCCGCGGAGCGCATCCTGCTGGGCAAGACGCTGAACCTTTCCCTGAACGGCCTCCTCATCGAGATCGAGACGCTGCTGCCCATCGGTCGGAAGGTCGCCTTCGAGTTCTTCCTCCCCGAAGACCCCGCCTCCATACGCGGGCAGGGCCGCGTGATCCGCCGGGCGCTGGAGCTGGATCTCTTCCATCCCGCATTCGGCCTGCGGTTCGACGAGATGTCCGACGCGGACCACGCGCGCATCAACGCGTTCGTGGCCACGCGCGAGCATCCGGGCGATCAGGCCGTTCTGGCGGACGAGCCTTCGTGAACATCTCCAAGCTGAAGAGGGGCACGACGACCGTCGTGAAGCTGCAAGGAGTGGTCAAGCTCGGCGAGAGCGCCACGCAGTTCTCCGATTTTCTCGAGAAGGTGCTCCAGGACGACGAGGGCCCGGTGCTCCTGGACTTCGAGCAGATCGACACGCTCGACTCCACGGGCCTCGGCGAGCTGATCGGCTACCTGCAGCGCTTCGAGGAGCGGAAGCGCCGCATGGCCATCGTGCGGCCGAAGGACCGGGTGGTGGCGCTGCTGCGCCTCACGCGCCTGGACACCCTCATCCGGATCTTTCCGGACGAGGATGCGGCGCTGATGTATCTCGAACTCAGCTGAGCTGTTCCCGGAACCTTCATTGCTTGCTACCATTGACCTGAGAAGGATGGGCGACTATCCTTCGCGTCCCCCGTGCGAAAGTGGCGGAATTGGTAGACGCGCAAGGCTCAGAACCTTGTGGCAGTTAATGTCGTGGGGGTTCGAGTCCCCCCTTTCGCACCATATTTTTAAAAGATCCATTTGAACCAGATCGCACTCTCTCAAGCCGTTCGTGACGCCCTTCGGCCTCGCGGCTCGCGGACCCTCTCCTTCCAGGATGTCGCCAAGGCCGTGCTCGGTCCGAGCGCCACCGAGGAACAGAAGGATGGGCTGCGCGTGGCCGTGGCGGTGCTCGAGCGCGCGGGCGAAGTCGTTCGCATCAAGGGCGAGAAGCTCTCGCTGATCGAATTCACCGACTACCAGGCCGGCGTGCTCGCCATCCGTGGCGAAGGGCGCGCCTGGCTGCTCTCGGGCCAGCGCGGTGTTCCCGACATCCCCATCGCCGCGGGAAAGCTCGCGACCGCGCTCGACGGCGACATCGTTCTCGTCCGCATCGAGAAGCAGCAGAAGCCCGATCCTCCGAAGGGCCGCGCGCGTCCCGACCGCTCGCCCCGTGCTACCTCCAAGCAGCAGGGCACCATCATGAAGGTGCTGGTGCGCCGCCGCGAGAACGTGGTGGGGAAGCTCGTGCGCGGCCCCGAGGGCACGTTCATCGATCCCTTCGACAAGAAGATCGACGCTCGCCTGCGCGTGCCGGACGGCAAGGATCTGGGCGCTCCCACCGGCATCTTCGTGGAAGCGCGAATCATGGCCTTCCCGGACGAGCAGCGGCTCGCCATCGCGGAAGTCATGGAGATCATCGGCTTCGAGGGGGATGCCGGCGTCGACGTCGAGGTGGTGGCCCGCAAGTGGGGCATCCCGCGCGTCTATCCCCAGGCCGTGCTCGACGAGGCCGAGGCCGCGGACGGCGTGGTGGGAGCGGACGAGCGCAAGAAGCGCACCGACTTCACCAATCGCGTCATCGTCACCATCGACGGCGAGACGGCACGCGATTTCGACGACGCCATCGAAGCCGAAGAGATTCCGGGCGGAGGTTTCCGCATCGGCATCCACATCGCCGACGTCTCGCATTACGTGGACATCGGCAGCGCGCTCGACGCGGAAGCCTTCGAACGCGGCACCTCGGTCTACTTCCCCGACCGCGCCATCGCCATGCTCCCGGAGCGGCTCTCGAACGACCTCTGCTCGCTGAGGCCAGACGAGGAGCGCCGCACGCTGTCGGCCGTGCTCACCCTGAACAAGAAGGGCGAGACCACCAAGGCCGAGTTTTTCCGCAGCATCATCCGCTCGCGGCGCCGCCTCACGTACAACCTCGTCGCCTCGTACTTCAAGGGCGACCCGCCGGCCGGGCTCGGCATCACGCCCGAAGTGGGCAAGATGCTCAAGGTCGCGCAGAAGGCCGCCCTCGCGCTGCGCATGCATCGCAGCTTCCGCGGCTCGCTCGATTTCGATCTTCCCGATGCCGACGTGCTGCTGGGTGAAACGGGCGACGTCGTCTCCATCGTGAAAGCCGTGCGCAACGAGGCGCACCGCCTGATCGAGGAGTTCATGCTCGCGGCCAACGAAGCGGTCGCCAAGCATCTCCAGTTCGTTCCCACGCCCGCGGTCTACCGCGTGCACGACCGGCCCGACGAGGACCGTCTCATCGATCTCCGCTCGGTGCTCGAGCCGCTGGGCTACGACATCCCGGGCACGGACGACGAGGTGAGCCCCGCGATCTTCCAGCGCATCCTCGAGCAGGCCGCCGGGCAGCCGGAAGAGCGCTTCGTCTCCGATCTCGTGCTCCGCGCGCAGAAGAAGGCCATCTACTCCGTCGAGTGTCGCGGCCACTACGCGCTCGCCGCCAAGTACTACTGCCACTTCACCTCGCCCATTCGCCGCTACCCCGACCTCCTGGTGCACCGCGCGCTGGTGGAGTGGATCGGTTCCAAGCGGCCTCCCACCGCCGACGAGGCCGAGGGACGCACGCTCTGGCTCGAGCAGGCCGCCACGCATTCCTCCTCGCGTGAGCGCCGGGCCGAATCCGCCGAGCGCGAGGCCGTCACCTGGAAGAAGTTCGTCTTCCTCTCCAAGCGCGTCGGCGAGGAATTCGACGCCATCGTCTCGGCCGTCGTGCCGTTCGGCATGTTCGTCACGCTCGACCAGATCTTCGTCGACGGGCTCATCCCGATGGATGCGCTCGGCGACGACTTCTACCGCTACGAAGAGGTCGAGCACCGCCTCGTGGGCACGAGCACGGGCCGCATCTTCCGCCTGGGAGATCCGCTGCGCGTGAAGCTGATGCGCGCCGACTTCGATCGCCGCATGCTCGACTTCAAACCGGTGAATCAGCCCCTCGTGCCGCGCCGCTCGAACCGCGCCGAGCCCCCGAGCCGTCGTCCTTCCACGCGCCGCGGTCCCGCACCCAAGCGGGGCGGCGGGCGGAAGCGATGAGCGAGGCCGAGGACACTCCCGAGGCTCCCGCCGCGCCCACGAAAGCCGACCAGCCGAAGGGCTTCCAGGTCGTCCTCGTCGGACGGCCGAACGTCGGAAAATCCGCCCTCTTCAACCGCATCGCCGGCTCGCGCCGCGCCCTGGTGCACGACCGTCCCGGGATGACGCGCGATGCCCTCGAGATCTCCGCCCGCACCGGCAACGGGCGCCCCTTCCGCCTCGTCGACACGGGCGGGCTCGACCTCGATGCCGCGGGAGGCTTCGCTGCCTGGACCAGCGAGCGCGCGCTAGCCACCGTCGCCGATGCCGACCTCATCCTCTTCGTGCTCGACGGCGTGGACGGCCTCCTCCCCGAGGACCGCCGCATCAGCGCCAAGCTTCATGCGCTGGGCAAGCGGGTCGTCGTGGTGTGGAACAAGATGGACACCCGCAAGGCGCAGGAAGCCGAGGCCGAGTCGCACGAGCTGGGTTTCCCCACCGTCGTCTCCGTCTCCGCGCTGCACGGCATCGGGGCCGCCGAGCTGGACGACGCCATCGAAGAGGCGCTGCCCGAGACGATCGACCCCGAGCTGCGCATCCACGCGCTGCCCATCGCCATCGTCGGCCGGCCGAACGTGGGGAAGTCATCCATCGTGAACGCCATCCTCGGCAAGAACCGCGTCATGGTGTCGGAGATCGCCGGCACCACGCGCGACGCCATCGACGTGCGGGTTTCGCGGGGCGAGCGGGAATACATCTTCGTCGACACCGCCGGCATTCGCCGCAAGGGGAAGACCGAGGATCCCGCGGAGAAGCTCTCCATCATCTCGGCCCGCAAGGCCATGGAGCGCGCGCGCATCGTCATCTTCGTGTTCGACGCCGCCGAGGGCATCACCGCGCAGGACCAGCACATCCTCGGCTATGCCGAGGAGAGCGGCTGCGGCCTGCTGCTGGTGGCCAACAAGTGGGACCTCATCGAGGGCGACGCCGAGCGCATCCGGCACCTGAAAGACGACGTGAAGTTCCGCTTCGTGTTCGCGCGCGGCGCGGCGTTCCTCACCGTCTCGGCCCTGAAGGGGCGCGGCATCTCGAAGATCCTTCCCGAGGCCGACGCGCTGGCCAAGCGCTATGCGACGAAGCTGTCGACGGGGGAGCTGAACCGCATCCTGCAGAAGGCCTTCCAGCAGCAGGCCCCGAAGGGGAAATCCGGCAAGGACATGAAGATCCGCTACGCGGTGCAGGTGGGATCCGAGCCGCCGGTCATCCGGCTGTTCTCCGATCGCTCCGAGCCTCTGTACTTCTCGTTCGAGCGCTTTCTCCAGAACCGGATCCGCGACCACTGGCGGCTCGACGGCATCCCGGTGCGGTTCGTCGTTCGCAAGAGCGAGTAGGGCTCAGCGCAGGTCTAGCGAGCGCGCCTACTCCGAAGCGCTCGCCCGGATCTCCTCCACGAGGCCAGGCTCCACCTCGGACAGGAGGTCTTCGGCCGCGCGCTTGGCGAAGCCGGCGAAGAGCGTGGCCGAGACGAGGAACACCGCGAGGGCGATGGGGAGAGGAATGCCTCCGCCCGCCCCGAGCAGGAGCAGCAGACACGCGACGAGCATTCCCACTTCGCCCAGGACGAGATCGAACGCCGAGTACTTGCGCCCACGCTCGCCCCGAACGTAAGAGCTCGAGGTGGCCGAGAACTTCCGATCCCGCTCCATGAGCCAGTTGAAGCCGCGGCGCAGACGCACCCTGGCCCGCCTGAGATCCACCGCGACCGAGAGCCCGAGCCGTTCGGCGGCAGGCCTGAGGTACGCCGCGTAAGAGGCGTGCGGGAAGAAACTCAGGCGAGGTGAGGTCTCTTGCGCTTGCTCCATTGCTCTGTTCTCCAGCCAACCCGAATTGCAAGCGGCGTGCCTTGCTCCTTTTCGTTCGCGTCGAGGCTTCCGCGCCGCTGTACGGCCCCGCCTGTCGATGCGGTCGGAAAGAATGGGATTCCGGGCGCGACCGCGGCACGTCAACTTTACCGGGACGACGCGGGGGATCGATTAAACTCTCCCGGCATGGTGCTGCGAACGAGCCGCGACGGGCAGGAGAAGCGATGAGCGATGGGGGCGGAGCCGGCGCCGGCGCCGGGACCGAGGTGGAGGTCCGCTTCAAGATCGGCGAGGTATGCCGTCTGGCCGATGTGCAGCCGTACGTCCTGCGCTACTGGGAATCGGAATTCCCGGTGCTGGCGCCCGACCGGAACGCCTCCGGACCGCGCAGCTACAGCGCCCGCGAGCTGCGCATCATCGAGCGGATCAAGAAGCTGCTCTACGACGAGGGTTACACCATCGCGGGAGCCAAGAAGAGGCTCGAGACCGAGCTGAAGAACGGCCCCATCGAGGTCGAGAGCAGCGCT
>JBDSFL010000426.1:0-7656 GCA_039919545.1 Thermoanaerobaculia bacterium
GTAGTGGAACTCGTCCATCACCACGTAGGGTGCGGCCAGCTCGTCGCCGAGTCGCAGAGCCATGTTGGACAGCACCTCGGCCGTGCAGCAGATGACGCCGGCCTCCGGGTTGATGCTCGCGTCGCCCGTGAGCATCCCCACGTTCTCGGGGCCGAACTCGCCGCACAGCGAGAAGAACTTCTCGCTCGCGAGCGCCTTGATCGGGCTCGTGTAGTACGACACGCGTCCCTCGCACACGGCCTTGAAATGGAGGCCGAGCGCCACGAGCGATTTCCCCGACCCGGTGGGCGTGCCGAGGATCACGTGCTTTCCCGCCATGATCTCGAGGAGGGCTTCCTCCTGCGCGGCGTAGAGGACGAGCCCGCTGTCGGCCACCCAGTCCAGGAACAGACCGAGGATCTCGTCGCCGTCGGTCGTGCCGCGCGGCGGGATGCGCTCGGCCAGCGGAGTGACCGCGGAAGCCGCACGCGTCGCGGGCGGAGGGGGTGGGCTGGTGCTGTTCACGATGGCTGGCTCAAGGCGAGAATCTGCGCACGAAGCTGATTGGCCTCGGACGCGAGAACGGCCCCCTTCATCTTGAGGCTCCAGCTTCGCAGGTAGGCGGCCGCGGCCGCCCCCTCGACCGCGGGATCCAGGGGCGCTCGCGGCTCCGAGACGATCGTTTGATAGAGCGTCACGAGACGCGCGAGCGCATCGCGCAGCGAAGCCGTCGAACGAACCTCCACCGACACCGCGGCCGCGTCGATCGGATCGTAGAGATCGATCTGAGCGAGCAGCGCCTCGGGAGTGACGGGCTGGTCGAGCGTGCGGACGCCGAAATTCAGCTCCCGCAAAGTCCCGTAGCTCCCCGTGCTCACCATCGGTCCCGAGCCGGAGGCGTCGCAGAGGACGACCGCCGCCCCGACGGCCATCGCTTCGAGCGCCGCACGCGCCTTCGCGAAAACGAGGTCGTAGCTCTGCAGCAGCGACTCGGGAGCCGCCGCGACGTTGCCGCTGCCGAGCCCGGCGACGTCGAGAGCGATCCCCGCCCGCGCGCAGGCCTCCGTGACGGCGGGCAGATGCGTGTCGGCACGGGCGTTGTTGCTGAAGAGGAGCGCGCGCGACGGCCGGGCCGGCAGAGCCGGACGCGACGGGAAGCGCTCGAGATCGACGAAGTTCAGGTGAAGCTCCGTGAGGGTTGGCGGGATCCCGCATTCGAGCGTGAGGCGATCGAGGCACGTGCGGTCCACGGCGACATAGCGGCGGATCCGGGGGTGGAGCGGCGGCGCCTCTTCCCACGGCATCCAGCCATGGCAGAAGGAGACGGCGGGCACTCCGGGAAAATGAAGCAGGGCCGTCATCGTCTCCATGTGGTGCTGGCCGTGGATCACGTCCGGAGGCACGGTCATGAGCCTCAGGTCGTCGAGGATGGGCACGGTCGCGGCACGCAGCTCGTCCGCCACGTCGCCCAGGACCGGACTGTAGGCGACCGGAGCATGCCCGGCTCGCAGGAGAGCCGTCGCCACATCACGCACGTACAGCTCCGAACCGGCCCGGTTCGCCAGCGTGTTGTTGGTCAGGAGCACCCGCAAGGAATTCAAGCTGTCGACCGGCTCATCGCGGCCAGAGCCTCGGCCAAGGGGCGGATGTGCGTGTCGTAACGGATCACCTCACGGTAGAAACGGCTCTTCACGCGCTCTTCGCCGAAAGTTTCGTACGGCAGCGCTCCCGAGAAGGGTTTCCCCGAGGTGGCCGGGTCGACCTCCCAGATCCACTCCGTCCTGAAGGCCTCCGCACCATCCACCGCCAGCGCGCGACGCACCTCGTCGTCGAGCCCCTCGTACCGATTCGCGGCCTGGAGCTTCGACGCGAACTCTTCCGGTGAAAGAGGAATTCTCTCCACGCTCGATGCGTGGAGAGCGCCGCCGTCCGGTGGCCCGACCAGAGAGAAGGCGAAGCTCCCGATCGTCGCCCCCGCGGCGCGGGCCTGGGTGACGGCGGCGTCGATGAGCAGGCGACAGACATCGTGCGCCGGGTTGTAGCCCTCGCAGGCATCGCCGAGGACGCGCTCGAGGCCCGAATGAACGAATGAGTCGCGGAGCCGCTCGACGATCTCGATGAACGGAGAGGCATCCCTGGCCAGCAGCGCCTCGTAGAGCTCGTGATCGGAGAACAACCCGAAGATCTCTCCCGGACGTGCGCCCGCCTGCGCGAGGAGCTCGAGCGAAGCCGGGAGGCGCGAGCGGCCGGTGCGCCCGCTCCCGTCCGTGAGGATGAACACGAGCGGCCGGAGCCGGCTCACGAGGCCGTGGACGCGGAGCTCATGGCCAGGATGCGCGACGACGAGCGCGGTCTTGCCGTGCTCGGGAAACGGAACGGGAGGAAGCACGCGCGCATGGTAGCGCCCCGCTGTCGGGCGCGCTCAGCGCGGCGCAGGGAGGGGAGCCTCACCGGGCGCCCCTCCCGGCAGGATGCGATGCACGACCCGCGCGTGCGAGGACGGCGACATGCCCGTGAACTCGATGGAGATGACGCGCGGCATGAGGCCGACCCCCTTCGTGGCGATGAAGACGTGCTCCACCGTCATCTCCTCGCCCGATACCCTCGCGATCACCCGCACCTGCGATCCGTCTTCCGCGGGGTCGAGAACGGCGCGGAACAGGACGCCTTCCAGCGCCTTCACGGTGAAGCGCACCTCCCGCGGGGTGATCGACAGGAATTTGATGCCGTAAGCCCTGTTCCGCTCCATGTTCGTCAGCTCTTCCCGCGCACCGTCTTTCGCCTTCATGAGCCAGTAGACGTTGAGGGGCACACGCGGGTGGAAGCCCTCGGCGAGGAGATTCGCCTGATAGACGAGCTCGTTCGCGTTCAACGATCGTTGCACCACGAAGAGCGGCTGCGCGCAGGGAGGCTTGCACTCGGGCGGCCCGTCCGCGCCGTAGGCAGCCTCGATCGTCAGCAGAAAGGGAAGCACGAGCGCGAAGCGATTGCGGCTGATCGTGGAGTGGTACCACGATCCGGGAGGCGGCTGTCAAATCTGAGGGCGGTGTTCACGCGGGCTTCACACCGTTCGGGTAGCATCGATCGAGTGATCGTGCCCCTCGAGCGACTCGGCGTGACAGCCGACGAGGTTCTCCGGGTACCGGAACGGGATTGCCGGCTCCGCGGCGGCATCTTCGACGGGCACCTGGCGTGGGTCCTCGAGAATCACGGAGCGGCGGGGCTCTCCGCCCTCTGGAGCGAGATCCCTGCGCGTCTGCGGCCAGATGCCGGCGAGCGCTTCGATCCCGAAGCGTGGTTTCCCTTCGAGTCGATGGTCGTCATCGACCGGCTCATCGTGAAGCTCTTCGGGGGCGACCGGGAAACCCTGCGTGCTCTGGGGCGCTTCTCGGCGCGCAGGAATCTGACCGGAAAATCGGGACTGCGCAAGGGCTTCACGATCCAGAATCACTTCTGGGATGCGCGGACGCACCTGGCCATCTTCCAGAACTTCGGCCGCTGCGAGTACGTGCCGCTGGGCGATTCCAGCTTCCGGATGGATTACTTCGACTACGTCGTGAGAAGCCGCACGTTCTGCGAGTCGGGCCTGGGCTACTTCGAGGCGTCGGTGCAGATCCTCGGCGGCCGCAATCCGATCGTCGAGGAGATCGCCTGCCAGTGCCTGGGCGATCGCTCCTGCACGTACGTGACTTCCTGGGACGAGTAGCGCTCCTCGGTTCTCGCGGCGATTAGTCGAGCAGGGCCGCGAGGGTGGCCCGCAGCTTCGTCGCGAGCGCGGGGGGTACCTTCGAGTCGGGCTTGCCGGCCATGAAGCAGATCGTCTTCAAGACGTTCTTCCCGTTCTGCAGGGCGATGTAACGCGCGGGATCGATGCGGCCGCCGGTCATCGACCAGAGCTCCTTGTTCGCGGAGCCGAGCTGATCGAGCCAGCGCTCGAACGGAGCCGGGTCGAGATCCTCGCGCTTCAAGAGGGTGACGAGGGCGAGGCCGAGCCGCTCGTCCTCGCCATAGGCGAACACCTGGCCAGCGCTCTTCAGGCGTGCGCCCACGGCGTCCACGAGGCGGCCCTGCTGCTCCGGCTTCAGGCGGCTGCCGCGCGCGAGAACCTCGAGCAGATCGGCGATGTGGGCCGGCGCGTGAACCCAGCCTTTCTCCTTGTCGTAGCCGCGCAGATCTTTCTCTTCCGTCAGCGCCCGCAGCGCGGCCGCCAGCAGCCCGTCGAATTCCTCCGGGGTGAAGAACGGCGTGGCGGAGTCGCGTAGCGCCAGCACCGACAGGTCGAGCGCCGAGAAGGAGCGCAGCAGCACGCCGTCGTTTCCCGACTCGCCCAGACCCTGCACGAGCCCCCGCGACCAGCGCTGCAGGAGCGGACGCAGCTCGGCCTCGCTCAGGCGTTTGTCGCGCCGGATCCACGAGTAGACGAAGCGATAGCCGAAGTCGTCGCGCAGCTCGGGATCGGGGGAGGCCAGATAGCCCGAGAGCTCGTCGAGGAGCGCGGGCAGCGGCTCGCCTTCCGGCGCGGCGTACCGCTTGGCCGCGAGGGCACGCCAGTACTCCTTCGAGTGCGGCGCCCGCGCGGGAGCCGGATCTTCCGCGCGGGCGGGAAAGGACGGAGCGAGCAGCACGGCAACGAGCAGAACGAGCGGGGCGAGCAGTACGGCGGACCTGAAACGGTGGTGTTGCACGTTCGAAGGTACGCGGTGGTCGCAAGTAAGGTTTCAGCCTTTCGAGATCGCGCGTCAGCGCGGTTCCCGCGCGATGGAAGCGCCTGTCTACCCCTTGGCCTTGGCCGCCCAGCCGTCGAGCTTCTTCTTCGCGCCATCGCGCCACGCCTCGGGCGCACCCGCCTTCTTCGAGCCTTCGATCGCCTTGACCAGATGAGGGATCGCCTCGGCGTACTTCCCTTCTTCCGCGAGGAGGTCGCCCTTTAGCTCGTCCATCCAGAAGCTCTGGCCGCGCGTCATGGCCTCGTCGAGCCAGCCCATGGCCTTCTCTTTCCGCTCGCCGGTCTGGAACGCGTACTTCGCGACCTGGTAGTGCGTCAGGTAGTCCTTCGGGCCGGCGGTCGCGAGGGCGTCGTCGAACTGCTTCCAGACGATGGCTTTCCCGTCGAACTCTACCGGGAAGGAGATCCGAAGCTTCTCCCACGCCATCTCCACGCGAACGGCGTCCTTGGTCTCCGGCAGCAGCCGGAACTCGAGCCACTCCTGGTGCGCCGCGGCGGCCGGCATCACCTCGAAGGAGAGGACGTCCTTCATCGCGTCGCGGAAGTAGGCGCCCCACTGGTCCGACTGGCTGTTCACGATGATGGTCCACTTGTCCTTGGCGGGGATGGCGAAGAGCGCGTACTTTCCGGCCGCCAGCTCCTTGCCGCCGACGCGCGCCGGATGCGACAGCTCGAGTGTCGTGGCGTCGTTGGCGCCGAGCCGCCAGACTTCGCCGAACGGCACGAGGCCGCCCCAGATCGGCCGCCCCTTGACCGCGGGACGGTGGTACGCGAGCGCGACCTTCGCGAGGCCGACCTTCTGGGAGACCCAGGCGCCGGGACTCGGCTGCGGCACCTCGACCTCGGCGTGAAGGGCGGACGCGCGGACGAGGAGAACCAAAGCCGCGACCGGTGCGAATCTTTTCATCGTCATGTCTTTCTCCTGTGGACTTCGTTCTCCCGGAGGACTTCGTTCTCCTGGAGGACTTCTTCTCTCGAATCCGTGATGTTAGCTCCCCATCCCTTACGGCCCAGCTGTCGGCACTGTTATTGCTTTTGATCGCGAAGTGAAGTTTTTGGTCGTGCTGCTGAGACCGGACGTGCTCCGCGCGAGAGCGCGGGCGGGGCGACCCTGACCATGGACTCCCCCTCTCCCAAGCCAGCCGAAGCGAGACGACCGTGGCCGTCGCCGGCGGTCGGCGCGCTGCTCAGCAGCAGTCTCGTCGTCCTGATCCTCTGGTGCGCGCGCGTCGTGCTGATCCCGATCGCGCTCGCCATCCTGCTCGCTTTTCTCCTCGGGCCGGTCGTGGACCGTCTCGAGCGCGCGCGCTTCTCGCGTGCTCCCGCTGTCCTCGTCACGCTGGCCGGCGTCGTGCTGGTGGCGGCGGGCATCGTGGCGTTCGTGGGCTTCGAGCTGAGCCGGTTCGTGAACGAGGTGCCCCTCTATCAAGAGAACATGCGCACGAAAGTGAAGGCGCTCAAGGAGCAGGGAAAGGCCGGTCCCTTCGCGAAGGTCCGTTCCGCGCTCGAAGACGTGGCACGCGAGCGCGACCCTTTGCCGGCCTTGCCTCTCGCCAGCAAGACGGGCAAGCGCTCCGCACCCAGCGTCACCTCGCCGCTGCCCGTGCGGATCATCGAGGACGGGAAGGGCTCGGAGCGCATGCTCGACGATGCCGCCGCTTCGCTGGCCGCGCTGAAGCCGACGCTCGAAGGCCTCGCGAACGGAATCCTGGCTCTGGTGCTCGCCGTCTTCATGCTGCTGCGGCGCGAGGACCTGCGCAATCGCCTCGTCAGCCTCGCCAGCACCGGGGGCCTGGCCACGACGACCAAGGCGCTCGACGAAGCGGGCCGCCGCATCAGCCGCTACCTGCGCGTGCAGCTTCTCGTGAACGGCACGTTTGGCATCGCCATCGCGCTGGGGCTCTTCTTGCTCCATGTTCCCTACGCGCTGCTCTGGGGTTTCTGCGCCGCGGTGCTGCGCTACGTTCCCTACGTCGGCACCTGGATCGCCGCGCTCTTGCCCATGACCGTCGGCTTCATCGTGTTTCCCGGCTGGCGGGAATCGGTGCAGGTGTTCGTGCTCTTCTTCGTGCTGCACGTCTTCACCGCCAACGCCATCGAGCCGCGCCTCTACGGGCAGGGAATCGGCGTGTCGGAGGTGGCGCTCCTCGTCTCGGCCGCGTTCTGGGCGTGGATCTGGGGACCGGTGGGGCTCATCCTCGCGGCGCCGCTCACGGTGGGCGTCGTCGTCATGGCGCGCTACGTGCCGTCCTTTGCATTTCTCGAGCGGCTCCTGGGCGACAACCCTTCGCTCGAGCCGGCGTTCGTCTATCTGCAGCGGCTGCTTGCGCGCGACGTGAGGGAAGCGGCGAGCGTCGTGCGCCGCTTTCAAGCGGAGCACCCGCGCGAGAGCATCCACGACGGCTTGTTCGTGCCCACGCTGGCCCGTATCCGCGCCGATCGTGCCAGCGAGCTGATGTCGGCGGCTGACGAGGAGTTCGCGCTCGCCCACACCGCCGCGCTGGTGGACCAGCTCGGCGAGGAACCGGAGTCGACCGGCGATCCCATCGAGCGGGTGCTCGGCTGTCCCGCCCGGCTCGAAATGGAAGAGACCGCGCTCGGAATGCTCGACCAGCTGGGGCGTGCGGCGGGCTTCCGCGTGGAGGCGTTCTCGACGCGCCGGCTCTCGTCCGAGGTCATCGCCCAGGTGGCCGCGCGCCGGCCGCGCGTCGTGGTGGTCTCGGTGATGCCGCCCGATGGACTCCCGCAGGCGGAGCACCTCTGCCGCTCGCTGCGTAGCCGCCTGCCCGAAGTCGCCATCGTGGTGGGGTACTGGGGGCATCGGCTCGAGCTGGACGACATCATCTCGAAACTGCGCGCGGCGGGAGCCTCGTACGTGACGACCACGCTCCTGGGCGCCCGGGAGCACATCTCCTCCATCCTCGCCGCGGCTCCGCGGCCTGCGCCGGCCA
>JBDSFL010000483.1:0-15843 GCA_039919545.1 Thermoanaerobaculia bacterium
TCGCGCGCTTCATGCGCTTCATCGCCCCCTCGCGGGCGGACGCCTGGGGGCGCGCGATGATCGAGCCCGATCGCGTCGTCTCGTCCAAGAGGTTCCGTGACGAGGCCCCCGACAGCTACAAGACGCTCGTGTCCGACATGCTCTTCTGGGGCGGCATCAAGCCGGCGGCCGGGGGAACGTTCTCGATGCAGGTCGCCTACAGCATCCTGCCGGGCAGCACCCTCGTCGAGCGGGAGGCGGAGCTGAAGGGCTGGATCCGGGAGCACGGCCTCGAGAGCCGCGTCAACTTCACCACCTTCGATGCGATCGCGTCGCCCGAGTCGGGCCATGCGTGGGAGAGCTTGAGCCGGACCTTGAGGCTCGACCCGGAGCGGGCCGAGGTGGGCATCTTCATCCTGGCCAATGCCTACACGAACTCGGCCTACGTGCGGGCCAAGGGGCTGCGCGCCTACGGGATCTCCCCGTTCAACGTGAACATCCTGGACGCGGGGAAGATCCACCACGCGAACGAGCGGATCATCCTGGTCTACTTCGTCGAGGGGGTCGACCGGATGAAGCGCATCGTGCGGGAGTTCGCGACGAGCTCTTCTTGAATCCACTGGAACCAGCGGCAGGTAGACTGATCGCGTCAGGAGCCTCCATGCCTCGAATCGACTTCTATTACCATCGCAACGGTTGAACGAGCTGCGTCCGCACCCGTGAGGTGCTGCAGCGCGAGAAGGCCGAGGTCACGACCACCCGGCTCTCGAAAACCGATCCTCTCTCGGACGCCGAGGTGGACGATCTGATCAGGAGCGTTCACGAAGTGATCCTGGCACGCGGAAAGAGTTTCCGCGTGCTGCCCGCCTCGCAGGCGACGCGGGACGACCTTCGCGGTCCCACGGGGGGTTTCCGCGCCCCCATGGTGAAAAAAGGGAAACGCCTCCTCGTCGGATTTCACGAGGAGACGCTGCACAAAGTACTGACCTGAAAGGGAGAGACCCGATGAAACGAATCGTCCCGGCCGTGCTTCTCGCCTTGCTCGCATCGAGCATGATGGGGCGCGCCGAAGCTCAGAATCCCAAGAGCGCGGTGCCGCTGCCCACCCCCATGCCCGCGCCGGCCGCCACGCCCGTCCCCTGTCCGGCCACCACGGGTCTCGTGATCGGGCAGACGCGGCTGGAAGCCTACGACCAGCTTTCCCGCACCGACTTCACCACGGAGCTCAAGGTGCACCACATGCCGGCCCATAATCAGTATCACGTCGACATCACCTTCGACGGGCCGTCCAAGGTGTCGAAGGTGATCGGCCTCCACTACGTGTGGAATCCGCCGGCCAAGCTGCACGAGAACATCGAGAAGCGCTATGGCAAGCCGACCATCGCCGCGGCCGATTCTCCGGAGGACATCTGGAACCTGCCCGCCTGTGGTGTGAGGCTGCGCTACAAGATGCTGTTCACCGCCAAGGAGAGCACTCCGGTGCAGGAGGAGATGTGGGTGGAACCGCTCAGCACGCCGCTCAAGGCAGCGTCGCCGTCGAAATAGCACGGTGAGCGGACTGCGGACCCTGGACGGATTCTTCGACTCTCTCGTACAGAGCTTCGAGAACTGTCGCGGCGGCTTGAAGGACGAGGCGATCAAGACGGGGCCGGACGAGCCGGCCCGCTTCTTCGCGGACCTCTACGAGAAAGAGGTCCCGCGGCTGCTCGACGTGATCCGCCTGCAGGAGCCGCACCTGTCGCCCGAGGCGCGCCAGGAATACTTCCGCACCGTGGATGACCTCATCCGGAAGGTCGTCCTGCCCGCCTACCTGCGTCTCACGCTTCATTTCACGCCGCGCGAGCGGAACGAGTTCTACCTCTTTCCCGAGCCGTACCACTGGCTGGAGCGGGCCGGCTGGGCCGTCGTGGGCATCGTGCTGGGCGCGGCGGCCATCGCGGCGCCCTTCATTCCGCTCTGGGAGAAGAGCTGGATCTTGCCCTTCCTCGTCGGCGGCTTCTTCGTGCCGGACGTCCGGCGCCTGCTGGCGCTCAGGAAGTACGAAACCGAGCTGAACCGGCTCGTCTCGCGGGCCGATCGAGAGGTGCTGCGCATCGACACGGCCTATCTCACCAGCGGCGAGCCGCTGCACGAGCGGGGCTCGATCGCGAACGCCGACGACGCCCGCCGCCGCCAGGGTACGGCGGAGACCGGCAAGGGGCGAGAAAGAGGTGACTGAAGCGATTCGCGTGGAGGGGTTCGGGGAACCCGGCGTCCGGGTTTTCCGAGATCAAAAGAGCCCAGCAGTCTTCTCCGCCCCGGTGTCGCGCCGGAGGCGCGATGAAGTGACTGAAGCGATTCGCGTGGAGGGGTTCGGGGAACCCGGCGTCCGGGTTTTCCGAGATCAAAGGAGCCCAGCAGTCTTCTCCGCCCCGGTGTCGCGCCGGAGGCGCGATGAAGACTGCTAGGATCATGAGCACGTGAACGTTGAAAAAACCCATGGTTGAGATCCGCGGCAGGTTCGAGGCGCTGCGCTCGCTGAAGGGTTCCGTCAAACGCGCGGGATGCTTGGTCGTCGGTGTTCTCGTCGGGGTGTCGGTCCTTTACGGGGCCTGCACCGCGCGCGTGGAGCCCAACGAGTACGGTGTCGAGCAGAGCAAGCTCGGAAAGGGCATCCTCGACAGGTCGTTCGGCCCCGGCCTCTACATCGTGGGCGTGGGCACGGCCATGCACACGTTCCCCCGCGAGATCCACGTCCTCGAGGCCTCCAACGATCGCGAGGAGGCGCGGGGGCGCGCCCATTCGTCCGAGGTCTCGGCGAAGGTCGAGGCCTACTTCGACACGCGGGATCGCGTGCTGGGGAAGGCGACACACCGCATCATCGACGCGCTCAACGTGCAGACCTCGGATGGCTACGCGGTCACCGCCGACGTGACCCTGCTCTACTCCATCGCCGATCCCGTCAAGGTGGCCCGCGAGTTCGGCTGGGGCTCCCTGTACGTGGATTCGTTCGCGATGAACACGTTTCGGAACGGCGTGCTGGCGAACCTCGGCAAGATGAACGCCGAGGAGTTCTACGACGAGAAGACCCGCATCTCGCAGGTGCGCGGCGCGGAGGATTTCCTCAAGAAGCGCTTCGCGGAGCGCGGTTTCAAGGTGGAGAAGCTCCTGCTGCGCAACTATCGCTACGCGGCCAATTACGAGAAGTCGCTCCACGACAAGAAGGTGGCCGTGCAGCTCGCCGAGAAGAACCGCAAGGAGAGCGCGGTGAACGAGGAGAAGGCCAAGCTCAAGCAGATCGAATCCAAGGGGAACGCCACGATCACGATCGCCGAGTCCGAGGTGAACGCGCGCATCGCGCGGATCCGCGCCGAGTCCGAGCTCTACTCCTCCCAGGTCCGGGCGAAGGGGGACAAGGAGATCAACATCGCGGCGGCCGAGGCCAAGAGGCTGAAGGCAGACGCCCTGACCACCGCGGGCGGCCGCTACGTGGTGGCCCTCGAGACGGCCAAGATGTTCGAGAACATCGAGGGGGCGGTGATGACCCCGGAGCAGTACATCTCCTTCATCCGCAACGCCTGGGCGGTGATCGGCGTGAATCCTGGAAACGCCGCGCCCGCCTCGCCGGGCAAACGCCCATGAGCTTCATGACGCGCCTGGCGCGGCCCTTCCGCACCCTCGTGGCCGTGCTCCTCGTCTCCACGCTGGCCGGCTGCGGCACCACCTCATCGACCGAGGTGGGGGTGAGGACGAAGCTGATGTGGCTCTTCGAGAGCCGTGGCGCGCAGGAGACGTACGCGCCCGGCGGCGTCCATTTCTTCCTCCCCATCATCAACAGCTGGCACACCCTGCCGATCTCGCAGCAGAACCTGACGATGAACGCGAACCCGAACGAGGGGGATCGCGCCGTCCCCGACGACATCACCTTCAAGACGCGCGATGGCAACAACGTCTACATCGACGTGAACGTGATGTGGCGCATCGACCCGAAGAAGGCTGGCTTCATCGTCTCGAACGTGGGGCAGTCCGTCACCGAGATCAAGGAACGGCTGGTCCGCCCCATCTCGCGCTCGATCATCCGCGACATCTTCAACGAGATCACGAGCGAGGAGTACTACCAGGTCGCCAAGAAGAACGACGTGGCCAGCAAGGCCAAGGACGAGCTCGCCAGGGTGCTCGCGCCGTACGGCATCATGGTCGACATGCTCCAGGTGCAGCAGCACCGCTTCGACACGGAATACCAGGCCGCCATCAACGCTCAGAAGCAGGCCGAAGCCGACGTGCAGACGCTGCGCGAGCAGCAGAAGAACATGGTGGTGGCCAAGGAGAGCGAGCTCGAGGCCAAGCGCTCGGGCTGGAACAACACGCTCGAGGATGCTCTGGGCCAGGCCGGAAAAGTGAAGAACGAGGCCGACGGCTACTACCAGACCAAGACGAATGAGGCCAAGGCCACGATCGCCGTGGCCCAGGCCGAGGCCGAGGGAACGCGCAAGGAGGCGGAGGCGCTGGGGAAGCTGGGGGGCGATGCGTACGTGAAGATGCAGGTCGCCCGGCAGTTCGCGCAGAAGCGCATCCTCATCGTCCCGGGCTCGAACGTATCCACCATGGACGTGAACCAGATGGTGAACTTCCTGCTCGGGAAGGCCAAGCCGGCTCCCGCCGCCGCCCCACCGGACGAGAAGGAATAGCCCAAAGAGAAAGAATAGCGAGAGGAGCAGGGTTGCGGGAACCCAGGCCTCTCCGGCCTCTCGGTCACGGAAAGATGAAGTCCTTCGCGTAGGCCCGAACGTCCCGGTCCGACAGGACATGGAACTGCCGGAGCCGCTTGAGCGTGACCGGCGAGAGCGATCCGAGCGGCATCGTGACGATCTTCTTTCCCAGGCGCGCGGCCCACTGCCGGATGGCCGTACGCGGCGGCTTGCGCGCCACGTAGACGACGCGCGGCTCCAGCGCGTAGTCCAGCGCGGCCAGGAGCAGCACCTCGGCGGCGTCCTTGGCGCCGCCGTAATCGGGATCCGAGAAGACGTCCGAGAGCCGGCCGGGCGGCACGGTCATCAGGAAGCCGCCGTACTCGCAGCGCGAGATGCCGGGCCCGTCGATCCGTTCGCCGAGCGGCGTCGCGTAGAAGGCCATGTCCGATTCCTGTCCGTGCTCGCCGAGCCACGTCGTGCGCCATTCGTACCTGCTGTCGTCCTCGTCGAAGATCACGACGACGGAGCCCACGCCTCCGCGCAAGAGCCGCTCCTCGAACACGTAGAGCCGCTTCTCGTGGATGCGCCGGAGCGACTCCTTCATGTCCAGGCCGTCCAGCAGGCTCGTCGTGAGCGGGGCGACGCGGCGCGTCTCCTCGGCCAGGCTCCGGAGCGCCTTCTGCCGCAGGTGGTTCCCGAATGTCTCGATGCGCAGGTCCTCGGGCGGATAGCTGCAGATACCCTTGCCGAAGCCGCGCTTGTCCCAGCTCGCGTCCCTCTTTGGGCGCTTGCGAACGGGGAGCCGGCGCAGCGTTCCGCCCTTGGAGGGGAAGCGGCGCTGGAAGCGCACCTTCCGGTTCTGGAGGAAAAGGTCGTCTCCCGTGAGCCGGACCTCCGGCAGCGAGCGGGACGAATCCTGCGCGGGCCAGGTGGCGCAGAGGTCGAAGACGATCCAGGCGAAGTCGTCGTCGACGATGCCGCGCGCGGCCACGATCAGCTCGTAGAAGCCAGGTGTGAGCACTCCCTGCACGAGCGCGAGGTTGCGTGAGAAGCGCCGGAGCTGCTCGAAGGCGCGCCGCGGGATCTCGCCGCGCCGCTCCTTCTCGTAGCGCGCGCCGGCCTGATGAAGCAGGCGGTCGAGCACGCGCTGTGAGTCGGTGTGCTCGTCGAACTCGAGCGCGCCCCCCGCGCTGCGCGCCGTCTCGAAGGCGTGAGCCACGAACGGAATCTCGCTCAGCACCTCGCGGGACGACTCGGCGGCCAGCGTCGCCAGGCGGACGCCGGCACGGCGCACGCGCCCGATCGGCTCGGCCAGCGGCTCTTTCAGCGCGGCCAGGATGCCGCGCGCGTGCGCCGCGCCGCCGACCCACAGCACCGGGCCCTGCGTCTTCGCCAGCGCCTGCAGGCGGAAGGCCATCGTGCGGTCGCGCAGCTGGTCTTGATCGGACGTGAGAGGCGGAAGGGATTCGAGCAGCGCGGAGAGATAGGGCGCAGGCCCGATGCGGGTGATGGCGTACGGATCGGGCGCGCGCTCGCGCGTCAGCGGGTACGTGCCGTCGTCCCGGTCGACCAGCGCCAGCTCCCGTCCGTTCTCGAGCGCCAGCCGCGCAGCCTCCACCATCGCCTCGTGCGGCTCGATGGGGAGATAGACCATCTCCTCGCCATCGGGGTAGAGGATCACCGAGAGGAAGGGGAGCCGCAGCACCGCGCGCCGAAAGGGATCCTCGATGGTGCGCGGCAGCTCGAGAGCCACCGTGGCCGGGCGATGAAGATGGAAGGCGCGCCTGACGAGGACCGCGAATTCCAGCGTCTGGTGAAGGGTCGGCAGGAGGAAGAGCCCGTCGCCCGCGGCGAGCGTGCCGGTGTGAACGTCGGGGGCGGGGAAGTCCGGGGTCGTCACGTGCGGCCGAAAGGATGGCTCGGGACCGGGGGTGCGGCGCCTTCGACCTCCACGTACCGGAGCGCCTCGTCTCCCAAGATCACGCGCACCGCCTCGGCCAGCCGGTCGGAGGAGCTCCGCTCCGGACGGCTGGCCGAGCGAGCCAGCGCCGCGCGCTTCAGCGCGTAGCGCGCGATGTTGATGCCGTCCCGCACCGTGAAGCCCTCGTCGGCGTCGTGCGTGCGCCTCAGGAACCGCGTGACCCAGCGCAGGATCTCTTCCGGCGCGAACGGGAGATTGCCCGCGAGGATCTCGTACTCCTCTTCCTCCTCGGGAAAATCCACGAGCAGGGTGGGCGTGAGGCGCGAGTGGATGTAGTCGGGCAGCTCGAACGTGGAGGCGTCGTCGTTCATCGTGGTGACGAACCGGAAATCGGGATGAGCCCGCACCTTCACTCCCGCCACGATCGAATCGATGGTGCGACGGGAATCGAGCAACGGCGCCAGCGATGCCCACGACTTCTCGCTCATGCGGTTCCCCTCGTCGAGGATCGCCACGGCGCCGCGGATCATGGCGGTCACCAGGCTCGACGCCGCGTAGCGGATGCGCCCGTCACCCGCGACCACGGGGGTGATGAGGAGATCCTCCGGGCGCGTGTCGAGCGTGGCCTGGAAGACGTAGACCTCGCGCCCGATGCGCTTGGCGCCGCCGTAGGCGAGGGTGGTCTTCCCGACGCCGGGACGGCCCACGAGGCGCGGATTCAGCGGGATGTCGCGGGGGTCCACCACGAGCCACGCGGCGAGCAGCTGGTCGACCAGCTCCTCGCGGCCGGTCCATTCGAGGGAGAGCTCGTCGGGGTGCGCGAGGGCGAGGTCGATGCCTTCGATCCGGAACGTTTCCATCGTTCCTCATTGTAGGAGGTCGCGTCGAAAACGATCCGCCGTCAGGGCGCGGGCGGCGCGGGGAGCTCGAGCGTTTCGGTCCGCGCGATCTTCTCGGTTCCGCCGCGCAGGACTTTGCCCGTGGAACGCACCTTCAGAGTCGTCTCGGTTCTCTCGACGGAGACCACGATCGTGCCGTCTCCCACGTCGAGCGTGGCGCCGCAGGCGGCGGTGGGGTCTGCGGCGAGGCACGCGCGGGCCCAGTCGATCCCCGAGTGCGAGAGCTGCATCGCGTAGTAGCGATCGCCTCTCTTCTTCGTCTGGTCGGCGTGGGAGACGTACAGCCTCAGCGCGGTCTCCATCAGGACCATCAAGAGCGCGAGCACCATCACGACGCCGATGACCGAGGCTCCACGCTGCAAGCGCCGCAAGCGTCTGCCGCGCCTCACGACCGCTCCCTCACGCCCGGGAGGGTGCCCGGCAGCGCGAAGACGAGGATCTCGGCCGGGCCCCGCGCTGGCTGGAAGCGCAGCCCCAGCCGCCCCTGCACCAGCTCGTCTTCGAGCACCGTGAGCGAGCCCGGGATGCTCCAGGTCTGGGGTCTGGCTGGCGGGGGGGCATCCGGATCGGCGGCCCTCACGCTGCGGCGGATCAGCGCCGGCGAGAAGTCGTAGACGACGGTCGGATCCTCGATGCGCGGCGGCGTGAGCGTCAGCTGCGCGGTGGGGCTGCCATCCAGAGGATAGGGCAGCACGACGGCGCCCCCGGCGGCGAGCAGATCCTGCGCGAGGCGCTCGTGCAGGTGAGGGAGCGTTTCACTGGTGAGCGCCTCGCCGGAGAGATTCTTTCCTTCGCGCAGCAGCCCGAGAGTGATCGGCAGCAAGACGAGGATGACCGTCATGCCGATCGCCATCACGACGAGCATCTCGACGAGCGACACCCCGCGGGCGCGACGGGACGGGCGCGCGCTCATGGCGGCACGGGGCTCGGTGCGGTGAGCACGTAGCCCTCCTGAACGGTGACCTGCGGCGACCGGATGCCGTAGCCGATCTCGAGATGCACGAACACGAGCGTGTCGTAGGCCGTGTTGCGAACGGCGAGCAGCGGCTTGCGCTTGCTCGTGAGGTCGAGATACTCGACGGAGCCGAGAAACGGCGCCTTTTCCCGCTGTTCGAGATGCCCGGACGCCGTGCGGAGGTAGACCCATTCGCTCTCGAGCGCACGCACCGCCCGCTCCCGATCGAGCCGCTCGGCCTCGAGCTGCCGTCGCCTCACGAAGAAGGAGAGGCCGAACATCAGGATGATCCCCAGGATCGAGAGGGCGACGAGCGCCTCCAGAAGCAGCGCGCCGCGTGTTGCCCGACCGGCCCCTTGGAACTGGCTCAACACGGTGAGCGTATCAGCCGCGGGCGCGCGCGGTCGCGAGCCGCTCGAGCGCCTCCGTCGGGGCGCGGTGTGTGATCTCGTGACGGCGCGAGGGAGCGCGTGCTGAGGATCGGCGCAGTGTTCGCAAATCGGGTCGAGGACGCTTCTTGCGGGTGCACGGTAGGCAACTCCCGGGAAGCCAGCGGCTTCCGTCCCGCTCAGGGAGCAAGGCGCCATCGACGCGGCGGCGCGGCCCCCAGAATGCTTCAATTTGGATACATGCCCATCGGTTAGGCCTCGCGCACCGCGTTCGCGGCCTTGAGCGCTGCCAGGAAGGCTCAATTGATCGCGTTCTTGAAATCGATCTGAGAGCCAGGCACGTCCCGTCAGGGTGCGATGTCAAAACACGCCCGTCAGGGCGTGATGGCAAACGCCCTGACGGGAAACGTCCCGAAATCCTTCACCTTCACCGGAACCGCGAAGAAGCGGAAGGGGCCCTCCGGCAGCGCGTCGAGGCCGCAGAGGTGCTCGACGATGGGGATACCTGCGGCGAGAAGGATCGAGTGGGCGGGGCGGCTCCGGTCGCCGACGTCGTCGATGTTGAACGAGTCGATGCCGACGAGCGCGACGCCCGCGTCGGCGAGCAGCGTGGCCGCCGCGCGCGTCACGAAGGGCGCCTCGCGGAAATAGGCGGGGGTGTTCCAGTGCCGCGACCAGCCTGTGCGGATGAGGACCGCGCAGCCCGGAAGGCCCGCGAGGTCGGAACCGAACGCGGCAAAGAGCGCCCCTTCCGTCAGGGCGCGATCGGCCTCGTGGCGCACGACGCGCCCCGTGAGATCGGCGAGACGGGTCAGCGGTAGCTCCGAGAGGTCGGCGCCGCTTTCGTAGCGGTGAAACGGCGCGTCCAGATACGTGCCGGTGTTGGCCACCATGTCGATGCGCCCGATGTGGAACTCCGTCCCGTCGCTGTAGTGAGGGCGCGAAGCCTCGCGCGAGAGATGGGTCGTGATCACCGGAGCCGGCAGCCCCTCGTACGTCACCAGGCCGTGGGACACGGTGTGGCTGAGGTCGATCAGGTGATCAGTCATGAAAATCCTCCTTCGGTGTCCATCGGGAAGCCCGCCCGACCCCACGCGTCCAGACCGCCGGCGAGCGGGCGTACCCGCGAGAACCCCTTGTCCATCAGCACGCGTGCCACACGGGCCGCCGTTGCTTCATTGGGTCATGTGCAGTAGAGGACGATCTCCTGATCGCGCGGGAGGTCGGGCCGGCGCTCGTCGAGCTCTTCGAGCGACAGCGCGTACGCGCCGCGGATGCGTCGCGGGTCGAGGCTTCGTGCGCTGGCGGTGCGCACGTCGAAGATGGCGGGAGCCGCTGATGATCGCACCAGCGCGTACAGGTCGTCTGGTGAGATGCGGGCCATGCGCAGGAAGCGGTAGAAACGACGGCGCTGCCACCATTTGCCCGCGACGAAGAGCCCGAGCAGGACCGAGAGGAGCAGGAACGCGCGTCCCCCCAGCGCGGAAAGGACGCTGAGGATCTCGCTCACGGTGGCGCGGAAGGTCACGCCCAGCGCGATGCCGGTGCCCGCCCAGAGTAGCGATCCGAGCAGGTCGAAAACGGCGAAGCGGGTGAGCCCCACGCCCGTGGCCCCGGCCATCGGCGGAGCCACGGTCGAGAAACCGGGAACGAACTTGGCGAAGATCAGCGAGCGCTGGCCGAGCCGCGCGAAGAGCGATTCGGTCTGCTTCACGCAGGAGTCGGGCGAGAGCGAGATGCGACAGAGCGTCTTCAGGACGCGCGAGCCGTGCACGCGGCCCAGCCCATACCACGCGGTGTCCGCGATGAGGCATGCGGCAGCCGCGGTGAGCAGCAGCGGCAGGATGGAGCGGCCATCGCGGGCCATGAGCGCGGCCGCCACGATGATCGTGGGAAACGCCGGAATGGGGAGCCCGCCCTGCTCGAGCAGCACGTTGAAGAAGACGAGCGGCAGGCCGAATCGCACGATCAGCGGAACGAGCTCCGGCATTTTCAGATCCTTTCTGCGAGGCGCCCTGTCACGGCACGCCGGCGATTCTAGGCGTAGGGCTGCGGCCCGCCGGCCACTCTCGTAACATGCCGCGCGAACAGGAGGAGCTCGTGGCCGAATCAGAACGCGACGCGACCCGGCGATTCTCGCCCCTCGACATGGATCCGGAGGAGTTCCGGTCGATCGGGCACCAGCTGGTGGACCGCCTCGCGGATTTCTTCGGCTCCTGGCCCGAGCGCGGCGTGACGCGTGGAGAATTTCCGGCTCAGATCCGCTCCGTGGTGGGCACGGGCCCCCTGCCCGAAGAGGGCTCTCCCGCCGGACCGCTGGTCGAGGAGGCCGCGCGCATCCTCATCGACCACTCGCTGTTCAACGGTCATCCGCGGTTCTGGGGTTACATCACCTCCTCGCCCGCACCCATCGGAGCGCTGGCCGACCTGCTGGCCGCCGCGACGAATGCGAACGTCGGCTCGTTCTCTCTGGCCCCGGTGGCCACCGAGATCGAGACGCAGACCGTGCGCTGGATCGGCGAGCTGATCGGCTTTCCCACCGATGGCGGCCTCCTGGTGAGCGGCGGGAACATGGCCAACTTCGTGGCGTTCGTGGCGGCGCGTCGCGCCAAGGCCGACTGGGACCTCCGCGCGAAGGGCCCGGGGGCGGGGGGACCGCTGCGCGTCTACACCTCGCGCGAGACGCACACGTGGATCAGCAAGGCGGCTGATCTCTTCGGCCTCGGCACGGATGCGATCCGCTGGATCGACACGAAGGCCGACCTGACGATGGACACCGACGCGCTCGAGGCCCGCATCTGCGAGGACCGTGGGCGCGGAGACCAGCCTTTCCTGGTGGTAGGGACCGCAGGCTCGGTGTCCACGGGAGCCATCGATCCGCTTGCCACGATCGCGAAGATCTGCCGAGAGCACGCCATCTGGTTCCACGTGGACGGGGCCTATGGCGGTTTCGCCGCGGCGTTGCCGGACGCGCCGGAAGAGCTCAAGGCGCTGCGTGAGGCCGACTCGATCGCGGTGGATCCGCACAAGTGGCTCTATGCGCCGCTCGAGGCGGGCTGCACGCTCGTGAAGGATCGCAACGTGCTCGTGGATGCGTTCAGCTACCGCCCGCCCTACTACCATTTCGGCGGCGGAGAAGGGCCGGACTCCGAGGAGCCGACCAACTTCTACGAGCTCGGCCCGCAGAACTCGCGCGGCTTCCGCGCGCTCAAGGTGTGGCTCGGATTGCGGCAGGTCGGGCGCGCGGGGTACGTGCAGATGATCGGCGACGACATCCGCCTGGCCCGCGTGCTGTACGACCTCCTCGCCGCCTACCCGGAGCTCGAGCGTTTCACCTGCACGCTGAGCATCGTGACGTTCCGCTTCGTGCCCGAAGGCCTGGCGCTGCAAGGCCAGGAGCGTGAGACCTATCTCAACACCCTCAACACGGAGCTTCTCGACAGGCTCCAGAAGGGGGGAGAGGCCTACCTCTCCAATGCGGTGATCCGCGACCAGTACGTGCTGCGCGCCTGCATCGTGAACTTCCGGACGCAGGTCGCCGATCTCGAGGCGCTGCCTGAGCTCGTCATGAGGATCGGGGGATCCGTGAGGGCCGAAATGCGCGCCGCCGCCGACTTTTGACTGGCACCGTTTTCCTCACGGGTCGAATCCAAGCCGCCCTCCGGCTCCGCGACGAACGCCGAGCAGTCTCCGGAACGAAAGTTCCAGCTCGGAGCCAGCGCCGGTCAGGCGGCACCACCATCCGGGTCATGAAGGGCAAATCCGAGGGCCCGCGCCGCGTCTGCCATCCGGGTGTCGTAGGTCGCCAGGACGACGGTTTGCTTGCTGGAGCGAAGGAAATCGACGGATGCGAGATGAAGAGCGTCGAGCGTCCGTACCGCCACCGGAAAAGGCTCGAGCGCTCGGGCGAGCACGGCGGGCGCCAGCTCGATGAACGCGAGCCGCGAGAGGAGCTGCCTTGCGGCGTCCCCGTGCGATTCGGTCAGTCCGCGGGCGTGGAGCCGGATCCAGAGCTCGTATTCGAGAAGCCGGCTCGTGACGAGAGAGTTCCGCCATAAATCGGCTCCCGGCTGCCGGTCCTCGACGAAGAGGTGCGCAAGCGCCACCGAGGTGTCCAGATAGATCAGCGGCTTCAAGGTTCGTCCTCAGCGCTCAGCGCGGTCCGCGTCGAGCTCGCGGAGCAGCTTCGAGAGTCGTGTTCCACGGAGGGGAATCCTCGGTGGCGGTTCAGCCGAGGCGAAGGTGGGAGGCGTGATCAAGCCCCGCCGGACCGCATCGGCCAGGAGCGCGTCGGCCAGGAGCGGACTCGTGTGGGGACGCGGCGGGCCGAGTTCGGCGACCACACGGTCCCGGTCCGTGACGAGGACCGTCTCTCCGCTTGCGGCGAGACGGATGAATTCGCTGAGTCGGTTCTTCAGAGCCTTGACTCCGACGGCCTGCATCTCGTCAATGTGGCTCCTGGTAGCTACCTTGTCAAGGCACAGCATCGAGAGTCATCGAGCTCAGACTTTCGGAGCACCCACGAGTCTTTCGTAATCGCGGCGGCTTTTCTCGTACACCTGCCAGGCCTCTTCACGCCCGTACACGTGCGTGATCTCGACCTGGCGGTTCCCCTCCGCCTCGGGCGATAGCTTGTACGTGAGGAAGTAGTGCTTCAGCCGCGCGACCAGCGCGTCGGGCAGCTTCTCGATGTCGCGCAGGCCGCCGTAGACGGCATCGCCCTGCATCACGGCGACCAGCTTGTCGTCGGCTTCGTTCTGATCGAGCATCCGCAGTCCACCGATGACGATCGCGGCGACCAGGATGTCCCCGTGCGTGATCGCCTTCTCGGTCAGCACGCAGATGTCCAGCGGATCTCCGTCCCCCCCCAGGCTCTCCCGCCCGGCACGCTCGGCGGCGAAGGCCCCCACCTCGTCACCGCAGTAGGTCTGCGGGATGAAGCCGTACAGGCTGGGGCAGACGTTCGAGAACTTCTGGGGCCGGTCGACCCGCAGATACCCCGTCGCCTTGTCCAGCTCGTACTTGACCGTGTCGGTGGGAACGATCTCGATGTAGGCGTTCACCTGCGCCGGAGCCTCGGGACCCGGGTCGATGCCGTGCCAGGGATGCAGCCGGAAACGGGGTGCGTCTTGCATCCGCCGGACGCTATCAGATGGCCTCCGCGGCCCGCGTGACGGCGGCGAGAAAGGGTAATCTGCGCGCATGGCCGACTCTCCCGCGCCGAAGCGCTACGTTCTGAAGCGCGCTGTCACCGCGAAGACCTACCGCGTGGACTACGGGCGCGAGCTGAACGAGGAGCAGAAGGCGGTGGTCTTCGCGCCGGACGGGCCGACGCTCGTTATCGCGGGGGCGGGCTCGGGCAAGACGCGCACGCTCGTGTACCGCGTGTCGCGCCTCATCGAGGACGGCGTGGACCCGTCCGCGCTGATGCTTCTCACATTCACCAACCGCGCCGCTCGCGAGATGACGCGGCGCGTCGAGCGGCTCATCGGGGCCGAGCTGAACCGCGCCACCGCGGGCACGTTCCACTCCGTCGCGGCCCGGCTGCTGCGGCCGCATGCCGAGCTGATCGGCTACCGTCACAACTTCTCCATCCTGGATGGCGAGGACGCGCAGGACCTGCTCGAATCGGCCACGTCCGATCTGGGAATTCCCACCACGGAGCGCCGCTTCCCCAAGGGCGATCTTCTCCGGTCGGTCGTCTCGTTCTGCGTGAACACCGGCAAGAAGCTGGACCAGGTGATCGCCGAGGACTACCCACACTTCCTCACGCAGCTCGACGCGATCAAGCAGGTGATCCACCGCTATCTCGAACGGAAAGTGCTGGCCAACGGGATGGATTACGACGACCTCCTGCTGAACTGGAAGCGGCTGATGAAGGAGCACCCGAACGTGCGGCAGGCCTTCACGAATCGCTTCCGCCACATCCTCGTGGACGAATATCAGGACGTGAACAAGCTGCAGGCCGAGCTGGTGGACCTGCTGATGCTGGAGGCCTCGTCGCGGAGCCTGATGGTGGTGGGCGACGACGCCCAGTCGGTCTACTCGTTTCGAGGAGCCGACCTCGAGTCGCTGCTCACGTTTCCCGATCGCTATCCCGGAGCGCAGGTCTACAAGCTCGAGACGAACTACCGCTCCACGCCGGAAATTCTCGAGCTCGCCGACGCCTCGATCGCGTTCAATGCGCGCCGTTTTTTGAAGGTGCTTCGCCCCACGCGCGGCTCCGGCATCCCGGTCGCCATCGTGGGCGCCTCGGAGGCCTCGCAGCAGGCCGAGTTCGTGGCGCAGCGCATCCTCGAGCTGCGTGAAGAGGGGACGCCCCTTCCGGAGATCGCCGTGCTCTACCGCGCGCACCATCAGGCGCTCGAGCTGCAGATCGAGCTGACGCGACGCGGCATCCCGTACGAGATCCGTTCGGGCATGCGCTTCTTCGAGCAGCAGCACGTGAAAGACGTGCTGGCGCATTTGCGCATCCTGGTCAATCCCAAGGACGAGACGTCGTTCAAGCGCGCGCTGAAGCTCCTGCCCAAGGTGGGCGAGCGCACGGCGTCGCTCTTCTGGGCGGCCGTCTCGGAATCGCCGGATCCAATCGGAGCCTTTCTCGCGCTGGACCTCAAGAAAGCGCCCGCGGGCGCGCTCCCCGGACTGAGGCGCTTCGCCAAGACGATCGAGACGCTGCGGCGTCCCTCGTACCTGACCTCGCCCGCGGAAGCCATCCGCTTCGTGGTGGACGAGGGGGGCTACGCCGAGGTTGCCAAGGGAAAATTTCCCAACGCGACCTCGCGGCTGGACGACCTCGAGGCGCTTGCGCAGTTCGCGCTGCCGTACGACGAGGTGGGAGGCTTCCTGCAGGAGATCTCGCTCTTCGGTGAGGCGACCGGCGAGGAGACCGTGGCGGGAGAGAAGGACGACGAGAAGGTGGTCCTGTCGTCCATCCATCAGGCCAAGGGGCTGGAGTGGCGTGCGGTGTTCGTGATCGGCCTCATCGAGGACCGATTCCCGAATGCACGGGCCTGCAAGACGGCGGAAG
>JBDSFL010000513.1:0-25580 GCA_039919545.1 Thermoanaerobaculia bacterium
CCACCGCGCAGGCCCTGCGCGCGCTCGACGAGCTGGAAGAGCGCCTCGCCGCGGCCCTGAAGCGCTGGGAGGCGGCGCGCGCGGAGGCTCCGCGCGGCTGAGGGTCGGCCGGGCAGGGGCACTGGGAGGCTGGGGGACTGGGTCGCGCGCGTCGATGTCGCGCTCGTCGCGAATGTCGCAAGGAAATCGAGGACAATGTTTTCTCCCGCGCGACACACCGCAGTCCGCATTCCGGAGGCCTTTTGAAGAATCGCTCGCCCCACGTCCTTTCTCTCCTTCTCTCGATGCCTACCCTCGGCGCCATCGCCGCTTTCGCCGCTTTCGGCGCCCTCGTCGCCCTCGCGACCGCGGCCCGGTCCGGCTTCGCCCAGACGCCGCAGGGCGCGGCGGGATCGGTCGTGCGACACGCGGACGTCTTCGCGCGCACGGTGGTCGCCGTGATCACCGACGCGAAGGGAAAACCGCTCGCGGCCGCGCCCGCCCTGGCCGACCTCACGGTCCTCGAAGACGGCGAGGCCGTGACGCTGCTGGCCATCGAGCCCGTCCGCGCGCCGCGACCAGCCGCCGGAATGCCGAGCACTGCCCCCGCGAGCGCGGAGGGAGCGCGCCGCGTGCGGCAAGTTCTCTACGTGGACGCGACCCTGATGCGCCCCATGTCCGTGAAGGCCGTGTGCGAGGCGGTGCGCGGCTCGCTACCCAGCCTGCTCGCCGCGGGCCCGCTCGAGATCGTGGTGGCCAACCCGGGACCGAAGGTCTACCTCGCGGCCACGAGCGATCGCGAGGCCGTGGGCGCTGCGCTCACGCGGCTCGGCAGGGAGGTCGTCGGCAAGGACCTGGTCGCCAATCTGCGCCGCTCCGTGGTTGAGGCCCGCGCGGCGGTCGCGAGCACGCGCATGAAGATCGGGGAGAGCAAGGGCGCCAAGGAGTTCGGCGTCACGTCGAAGGGGCTGGAGGGATCGCAGGGAGGCAACCCCGGCGCGGAGGGGGCGACGCTGCGCATCAAGAATTTCGCCGACGAGGAGAACACGCTCGTCGAGGGAATGCTGCGGCGGCTCGAGGGCTGGGCGTCGTCGTCCCCGGAGCTGGGCTTCGGGATCCTGTATCTGGCCACCGACGGCTTCGACATGGACCAGAGCTATTTCTATGCGGCCGACGATCCGAACATGTCGCGACACGAGGTGGCGCCGAAGATCCCGCAGCTGATGGCCGCAGCCTCGAGCGCGCTCATCCGGCGCGGCTGGGTCGCGTTCCCCATCGGGCTCGGCGCGATCTCGCAGGTGCCCGTGGGAAAGCTCGCGGAGGATTCGTCGCTGAGCGCGCCGAACAAGACCGAGATGGAGGGGCGTACGGTGGCGTTGATGCACAGCCCCGTGGATCCGCTGCGCGACTTCGCCGCGGCCACCGGCGGTGAGGTCGTGGTGAGCGCGGACAAGCTGGACGCCACCGTGACCGGCCTCTCCCGCGCGTATGCGGTCACGTACCAGGTGGCGCGCCCCCCCGACGGCAAGACGCACCGCCTCTCGATGACGAGCAGGAACGCGGGGCTGCGCGTGCGCGCGGCCGAGACGGTGGCGGCGGGCACGCCCGAGGCCACCGCCACGGCACGGGCGTGGCAGCTGCTGGCCGGAGACGAGATGAAGGGAGAGCTGCCGGTGTCGGTCGCGGTCGAGGGCTTCGAGGAGAAGGACGGGGGCCGCGTGGCCAGCAAGCTCGCCGTGCGCGTGAAGCTCGCCTCGATCCGCGAGCTCGTCACGAGGCTCGGCGGCGGGCGCATGCGCATCTCCGTCGCGGTCGAGGTGCCCGGCGGCGAGACCACGCCGCATCACGAGGAGATGGTGCTCGCCGCGAGCGGCCTCCCCGACAGCTGGCTGGTGCGGATGCCTCTCGTGCGCCCGCAGCAGGCCACGCGCGTGGCGGTGGTGGCCGAAGAGCTCGTGACCGGCACCTGGGGCGCCGCGTCGGCCTCGCTCCTTCCCCCCGCACCCTGACCGGAGCTGCAAATGCAGATCCTCACCTTCGCCGGCGGCCTCATCGCCGGACTGCTCAGCGTGAGCGTCGACCTCGGCGGCGTTCCCTCCGCCCAGCTGCGGCTCGACGGCGCGCCCGTTTGCCAGCTCTCGGCGGCCGCCACGTCCTGCCGCGTCGACCTCGGGCCGGGGCTGGCGGTGCACGAGCTGACGCTGGTGCGACTGGACGAAAGGGGGGAGGTCGTCGAGCGGGTGTCGCGCTGGCTCAATCGTCCCGGCAGCTCGGAGGCCGAAGTTCGCGTCACGATGACGTGCGCGAAACCGTCGACGACGTGCAGTGCGCGCTTCGGCTGGGTGCATCCCGACAGCGCCAGCCCCTCGACCTGGTCGGTCTCGCTGGACGGCAAGCCTCTGGCCTGGACGGCCGGGCAGCCGCTCACGTTCACACCGCCTCAGGATCAGCGTCCGCATCTGCTCGCGGTGGTCGCGCAATTTCCCGATGGGCGCAGCGCCACGACCACGCGAATCCTGGGGGGAGATCAGCGGGACGAAGGGGGCGATGCGCTGCAGGCCGTGCCGATCGAGGTGGACGGATCGAAGGCGCCCGTCGACGCCGCGGCGCTCGCGAAGAGGTTCGGCGGTCTGCGCGTGCGCACCATCGAGAAGGGCGAATCGGAGCTCGTCTTCGTGATCGATCCGGTCGGCACCGCGCGGATGGGCGAGCTGCGCCGCTCCGCGCTCGTGGGGTCTTTCCCGGGGATCTCGCTCACCCGGCTGAAGAGTGCGATGGCGCATCCGGGGGCGGTGCGCATGGTCCACCCCGAGACGGGAGGCACGCGGTTCGCCACGGCGTCACCCGACGCGGCGGGATCCTCGCGCACCGATGCGCTGCTCGGCGGCGATCCATCCTTCCTCTCGGGCCGCCTGCGGCTCGCCGACGCGGTCGCCGCGGCGAGCCTCCTGGCGGGCGGCGGGCAGCGGCGTCGCGCGGTGGTGCTGATCCTCGGGGCCGCGCGGCCGGACCAGAGCCAGTTCACGCCCGCGCAGGTGCGGCGCTTCCTGTCCGAGCTCCTCGTCCCGCTGCACGTCATCCGGCTCGCGCCCGCCACCGAGGACGGCTGGGGAGCGGGGTTGCCGGTGGGAAGCGAGCAGGAGCTGCGCGAGGCCCTGAACCGCATCAACGAATCTCTCGAGCGCCAGCGCATGGCCTGGCTGGAAGGAGACGTCGGCCCGTCGCTGCTGAATCTCGAAGGCGACGGGCTGCCGCGCCTTGCCGGACGGACGAGTGCGGCGACACGCTGATCGCGGGTGCAGAGTCGTCCGGAGCCTCGGGCGATTCCGCTCCATCCGCACCTTCCGTCCCGGGCCCGTCAGCGGAAGGGCGCTCGCTGAAGAGGTACCAGAGACGGATCGCGTCATCGGTCCCCGCGAGGGCCTCGTCCTCCTGCGCCGCGCGCGGAATCAGGCCCGCTCCTCCACCTCCCACTCGTCGATGGAGAAGGATTCGAGGTCGCAGGTGCAGCAGAAAAGCGGCGTGCGGAGCGCGTGATAGGTGGTGGCTCCGGCGAGCACCTTGTCCAGCACGCAGTCGAGGCTCTGCATGTGGGAGTCCAGAGATTTGACCGCCATGTCCTCGGTGGCGAAGACGCGCTCCACCGTCTTGGGCGAGTCTTCATCGTCGGCGCCCCGTTCGTGTCCCATCACGAGGTAGACCTTCATGGAAAGCTCCTTTTCGAAAGCCGCCAGGCTGGTGGTCGGAAACGAGAGTACCGTAGAGCCGCGGCGCGCCGCGGCGGATATCTGCTATCCTCCGCGGTCCGATCGAGTACGGTGGGAGTAGCTCAGTCGGTAGAGCGTCGGATTGTGGTTCCGAATGTCGCGGGTTCGAACCCCGTCTCTCACCCCAAGTTCTTCGAAAGCCTACGGTTGCGCCCGTAGCTCAGCCCGGATAGAGCGTTAGACTCCGGATCTAAAGGTCCCGCGTTCGAATCGCGGCGGGCGCACCACTTTTTCTCGTTGCAGGCGAAGAGCTAACCGTACGAAACCTGCCCCGCCGAGTCCGCGTCGAGCTGCATCGGGCGGAGCCCAGGATCGACTCGATCGTCGTCTGCTGCCGGGCCGAGTCGCACGCCGGGCATCGCGGATCCGCATCACACATTCATGACGTCTCGCCGCCATCGTGAGCCGAGCTCGACGGCTCCCGCCGGTCACCGCCGCGATCGAAAGAACACGAGCGCCGCCCAGGCCCCCACGGCCCCGGCCAGCACCAGGCACACGAGCCCGACGAAGAGCTGGCCGCGGCCCAGCGACGGGACGCCGATCGCCACGAAGACTCCGATGCCTGCCAGGATGATCCCGTATTCCGGCCGGGCGTGCGCCATCGAGGACCGTCTCCTTTCTGTCCGTGATTTTTCGCGGCGATGCCGCTGGCGAGTCTAGCCCGAGGCATTTGGTCCCAAGAGATCCGCGCGTCATGCGGGAACTCGAACCGGCATCCATCCCGCTGGATCCAAGCTTTGGTCGCCTGCGGAGCCTCGACGAGCCGGAGGCCGTAAGGTATTGCATACTTTGGCCTTGTAGCCGACACGTGCCTCCCGCGAGCGGCGGCTCATCGCTTGCATTGCAGCATTTGAAGAGGACCGATCTTGATTGCAAGCAAGATCGCAAACCTTCGAGGGTTGTCCATTTCATTGACCACCTCAGCAGAGAGGGGGAAGGAGCTTATGAGAGTTTTGCGCGTCCATTCATTTGTTCGATCCATGGCTGGCCTCGGGGCGGCCGTCTTGCTCACGGCCTCGTTGGGGGCGCTCGGTCAGGGGCTTCCGAGCGGCAATCTGACCGGGAGGGTTTCCTACGAGGGACAGGGGCTTCCGGGGGTCACGATCACCGCCACGTCACCGAATCTTCAGGGGGCTCGCACGGTGACGAGCTCGAGCAACGGCGATTACTCCCTCGTGAAGCTCCCACCGGGGGAATACGCGATCACGTATGCGATCTCGGGATTCCAGAACGTGTCGCGGACCGTGAACCTCGGAGCCGCGCAGACCGTCACCCTCGACACCACACTGAGCATGACGGGCATCGTGGCCTCGACCGAGGTCGTGGGGCGGGGCGAGCAGATTTCCGACAACGCTTCCCAGACCACGACCTACACGTCGGAGCTCCTGAACAAGCTGCCGGTGGCACGCACCCTCGCCTCGGCGGTCAACCTGACCCCAGGGGTGACCGCGAACGGCCCCAACGGCGCGTTCACGATCTCGGGAGCGCAATCGTTCGACAACAACATCCTCGTGAACGGCGTGAACATCCAGGACAACGTTCGCGGCACGCCCTTCAATCTCTTCATCGAAGACGCCATCCAGGAGACGAGCACCTCCACGTCGGCCATCTCGGCCGAGTACGGTCGCTTCCAGGGAGGCGTCGTCAACACGATCACCAAATCGGGCGGTAACGTCTTCAGCGGCTCCTTCCGCACGACGCTCAACAACGACGCCTGGCAGGCGCGCACCGCGTTCAACGAGGACCGCATCCAGAGCCTCTCGCCCGTCTACGAGGCAACCCTGGGCGGCCCCATCTGGAAAGATCGCGTCTGGTTCTTCGGCGCCGGGCGCATTCCCAAGGTCCTGAGCGCCGCATCCACCACGAGCGCGCCCGCCAGCGTTCCGTTCACGGCGACCAATGACGAGAAGCGCTACGAGGGCAAGCTCACCGTCACGCCCTTCGATAACCACACCGTCACGGGCTCCTATATCCGCATCGATCAGACGCAGGGGAACTACGGGTTCGCGTCCCTGCCGTTCTACGATCTCGAGAGCGTGTACGACCGCGAGCTTCCCCAGGAGCTGATGACAGGGAACTACAGCGGCGTCCTCTCGAACAACTTCTCGGTGGAAGCCCAGTATGCCAAGCGGAAGTTCACCTTCAAGAATGCCGGCTCGCAGTTCGACGACCTGATCCGGGGTACCGTGCTCCACGATCAGACCCAGGGAGGCTTCTACAACTCGCCGATCTTCTGCGCCGTCTGCCCGGGCGCGGACGAGAAGCGCGACAGCGAAGACATTCTGCTCAAGGGCACGTATTTCCTCTCGAGCAAGACCCTCGGCTCGCACACCATCGCCGCCGGCTTCGACCAGTTCACGGGGCAGCACTTCTCCAACAACTACCAGTCGGGAAGCAGCTACTTCATCAACGCCACCGACGCGATCTTTGCCAATGGCGACATCTTTCCCGTGGTCGACTCGTCGACGTATCTCGGGTTCTATCCCATTCCGAGGCTGGCGCAGCCGAGCGAAGCGCGGACCTATTCGGGTTACGTGAACGACAGCTGGAAGCTCAACAACAACTTCGCGTTCAACCTCGGGGTCCGCTGGGACAAGAACCGCGCCAAGGACGCAAACGGGGCGATCACCGCAGACGACACCAATCTCAGCCCGCGCCTGGCAGCCACCTTCGACCCCACCGGGAACGGCACGCTGCGGTTCAACGTGTCGTATGCAAAATATGTTGGCGCGATCCAGGATAATCAGGTCGGCGCGGCGGCGAGCTTCGGGGCCCCCGCGGCGTACTACTACGGCTATAGCGGTCCGTCGATCAACACCGACCCGAACGGCACGCTGCTGACGCGGGCCCAGGTGATCCAGCAGATCTTCGCCTGGTACGGCATCACGAGCCCGAACCAGTTCCCGACTCAGCACGCCGACGACCTCTTCGGCGCCTCGGTGCCGGGAGTCAACACGCAGATCCGGGGCGGGCTGCGATCGCCCAACACCGACGAGTTCACGGTGGGCGTGGCGAGCACGCTCGGCAGCCGCGTCAGCTTCCGGCTCGACGGCATCTACCGCAATGCCCACGATTTCTATTCCACGCGCACCGATCTCTCCACCGGGCAGATCACGGACGAGCTCCAGAACGTGTATGACATCGGGATCGTCGAGAACGTGAATTCACCCCTGCAGCGCAAGTACTACGGCCTGAACGTGCAGTTCGCGGTGCGACCGTTCGAGAGCCTGAGCGTGGGCGGCAACTGGACCTGGTCTCACGCCTACGGAAACTTCCTCGGGGAAACCGCGGGCTCGGGCCCCGTGCAGTCCAACGTCCTGGAATATCCGGAATACAAGGAGCAGCGCTGGAACAACCCGTCGGGTGATCTCCTCCAGGATCAGCGCCACAAGGTCCGGCTCTATGCCACGTACGACCTCCCCGTCCCGCGGTCAGTGGGCACCATCGGCTTCAGCGTGCTCCAGCAGTACGACACCGGAACGCCGTATGGCGCCCTCGGTCAGGTGAACGCCGAAGCGTTCGTGACCAATCCGGGATACGCCACGCCCCCGTCGGGCAGCAGCGGCGCCCCGGCCTACTACTACACGGCGCGCGATGCGTTCCGCACCGACAACATCGCCCGCACCGACCTCGCTCTCAACTTCGCTCATCAGTTCGGGCCCCTCGAGATCTTCCTGCAGCCTCAGGTCCTGAACGTCTTCAACAATCAGGGGCTCGTCGCCGTCAACACGACCGTCCTGTCGAGCGTGAATGCCAGCGACCAGTATTCGAGCTTCAATCCCTTCACCGAGACTCCCGTCGAGGGCGTGAACTGGGCCAAGGGGCCGCTCTTCGGCCAGGCGCGCACGGGCCTCGACTACCAGCTTCCCCGGACCGTCCGGGTTTCCATGGGCATCCGTTTCTAGTCATCCGTCGATCCGTCGTGAGAGCCCCGGCCTCGCGCCGGGGCTCTTCCTTTGGCAGAGTGTCGCCGTGAGGTCCGCGCGCGGGGTCGTCCTTTTCGCCGGCTTCGCGCTCGTCGTCGGGTGCGCGCGGCGGGCCTCCGACCCGTCCCGCTCGTTCCCCCGCGCGCCCGTCATCATCATTTCCGTCGACACGCTCCGCTCGGACCACCTGCCCTCGTATGGCTATGCCGGAGTCGAGACGCCGGCGATCTCGGCATTTCGCAAGGATTCGATCCTCTTCGAGCGCGCCTACACGCAGGTCCCGCTCACGCTGCCTGCGCACCTCTCGATCCTCACCGGCGTTCCGCCGTCCGTGCATGGCGTGCACGACAACCTGGGATACCGCCTCTCGGCCGGCGTGCCCACGCTCGCCGAGCTGCTGAAAAAAGAGGGCTATCGCACGGGGGGCGCCGTCTCGGCGATCGTGCTCGGGGCGGGGGGAGGGAGCGGCATCGGACGGGGCTTCGACTTCTACGACGACGCCATCGAGCCCACGCAGAGGCACGAGTCGCTCGGTCAGGTGCAACGGAGCGGCTCCGACACCGTGCGTTCGCTCGCATCGTGGATGGCGAGGCCGGGAGAAGGCCCTCTCTTTGCCTTTCTGCATCTCTACGAGCCTCATGCGCCGTACGAGCCGCCGGAACCCTTCAAGAGCCGCTACGCAGGCAAGCCTTACGACGGCGAGATCGCGACCGCCGACGCCCTCGTCGGCGTGTTTCTGGAAGGCCTCGAGCGGCGCGGCCTGTACGACGCGGCGCTGATCGTGCTCCTCTCCGACCATGGCGAGAGCCTGGGCGAGCACGGCGAGGATGAGCACGGTGTCTTCCTCTACCGCGCCTCGCTGCAGGTGCCGCTCCTGCTCAAGCTTCCGGGCACGCACGGGAATTTCTCCGACGCGGGTCGAACCGTCGCCACCCCGGTCGCCCTCACCGACGTCTTCACCACCGTGGGCACGGCGGTCGGCCTCGCGGCTTTTCCAGCGCATGAGGGCGCCGTATCCCTCGTGGCGCTCGCGCGCGGCGAGGCTCCCCCGGAACGCCGCATCGCGGCCGAGACATTCTTTCCGCGACTTCATTTCGGGTGGAGCGAGCTCACCTCGGTGCTGGACGACCGCTGGCACACCATCGAGGCTCCGCGCCCGGAGATCTACGATCTCGCCGCGGACCCCGGCGAGCTTCTCGACCGCGCGGCCGAGAAGCCAGGCCCGTTCCGCTCGATGCGCCTGGAGGCCCAGCAGCTGCATCGGGGCTTCGCCGAGCCGGCTCAGATCGACCGAGAGGAATCGAAGAAGCTGGCGTCGCTCGGCTATCTCACCACGGGCGCGAGCGCCGGCCGCGGGCCCCTCCCCGATCCGAAAGACACGATCGGCACCATCCGCCTGCTCAATGACGCCATGGCCCGTGTGCAGGCCGGCCGCTCGGCAGACGCGGTCGTTCTGTTCCGCAGGCTGCTCGCCGAGAACCCGGGGATGGCCGACGTGTGGGAGCTGCTGTCTGAAGCGCTCGTCGATCTCGGGCAGCCGGACGAGGCGCTGGCGTCGCGCCGCAAGCTCGTCGAGCTGGCCCCGGCCTCGGCCACGTACCCCCTCCTCTCGGTGGCCAATCTGTGCCTGGAGATCGGCCGCCTCGACGAGGGCATCGAGCACGCGCACCTGGCCAAGGAACGTGGCGACGCGGCGGCCGACGAGATCCTGGCGCGCGGATTTCTGGCCAAGGGGAACCTTCCCGCGGCCGAAGCCGCGGCGCAGGCGGCCGTAGCGCTGGGCAAGACGCACCGGCGGGGTTTGCTGATCCTGGCCCGCATCGCGGTGCGCCGCGGCGACTCCGCCTCCGCGCTGGCCCTCGTCGACCGCGCGGCGTCGTCGGCCGCGGGCGAGTCCGGCGCCGCCGCCATGCCGATCGGCTTGCACACTCTGCGTGGAGACATCCTGGCCCGCATGAATCGTCCGGAGGACGCGGAGAGCGAGTTCTTGAAGGAGATCGCGCTCTACCCCCGAAGCGTGGATCCGCGTGTCGAGCTCGCCGTCGTCTACGCCTCCCAGCGCCGCACCGCCGACATGCACCGCGTGGTCGAGCAGATGCTGCGGGAGGTGCCACGTGTCGAGAGCTATCTCAAGGCGGTGCGCACGCTCTCGGTGCTGGGGGACCGCGACGGAGCCGAGAAGGTGCGCCGCAAGGGACGCGCCTTGTATCCCGACGCCGCGGGCCTCGGTCAGGCTCCCGGCGCGCCGGCGCCGGGGTGAGCTGGGCGGGATCCAGATCGAGCCCCACCGCGTCGCCGCTCGCGCGTCAGCGATTCAGGATCGACAGGTAGGCCCGCCACGGTCCGACGGTGCTTGTATACCGCTTGGCCATCACGCGGCTGATCTGGGCCAGGTGGTCGAGATCGTGCGCCGCCCAAGTTGCCAGCAGCTGCTGCAGGGTGACGGGGCCGAGCTCCGGATGTGTGCCGGGCAAGGCCAGCTGCGCCTCGGTGAGGTTCCAGCCCCGCAGGATCTCGAGATTCGATTTGCGCACCGCGGCGAACGTGTCGAGGAGCCTCTCGAGAGGCCAGCCCGCGAAGGCCTCGAACTGCGCGAATCGGTCGAAGCGCGTGAAGGGCCGCGCGGGGCCGTCCGCGAGGAGGATGCGGGCGCGCGGTACCCAGTCCGTCTCCTCGCCATGAATCAGGTGCCCCACGACGTCGCTCGCGCTCCAGGTGTCCGGCCCCTCGTTCCGCGCGTGCCACGCCGCGCCGGTCCCTCGCAGAAGCACATCGAGCACACCTGGTGTCCGGGTCAGGATGTCCACCGTTTCCGCCAGATCGAAGCTCATGTCTCCACGATAGCCGCACGCGCGGGGCGCTGGCCGGATCTGCTCGACCAAGCCGAGCCCCTCGCGGTCACGGGCTCCCCGCGTCTCCACGGATCGCTTCGGCGCTGCGCTGGTGCGAGAGAAACAGGAGCGCGCTCACCCCCGCCACCAGCAGCGAGAGCGCGTCGTGCCCCGACGCGAGGAGCAGGTCGTAGAGCCCGTGCAGCGTCGCGGCGACGAGGATCCCGATCGCGACAGGGGCCAGCGTCCGGGTTCCCGTCGCGCTCTCCCCCGTGTGCCACGCCAGGCCCACCGTGTAGCCCCCGACGGCGCCCCAGAGCGCGTGCAGGAACGGAAGCGCGGCCATCCGGACGATCGAGGAGACGAGGAACGCGGTGAGCCCCAGAGTGGGCGGACCCGTGAAGAGCGCGAACACGGCGCCCTGGCCCGGGCCCGTCTGTCCGCCCGCCGCCACGGCGGCCCACACACCGAAGCCGAGCCCGGTGACCAGGCCGTAGAAGAGGCCGTCGAGGGCATGCCGAACACCTCCGAACGCCCGGAGCAGAAGGATGAGAACCGCCGCCTTTGCCAGCTCCTGCACGAGCCCCACGCCCAGGATCGCAGCGAGAAGGCGCAGCGCGAGCGGCCGCTGCGGCGCCATGGCGAGGTCGAGCCACGCGAGCGGCGGGTAGCCGTTCAGGACCGAAAGCAGCAGGATGCCGGCCACCGCCGCGCTGAAAAAAAGCGCGGCTCCGAGCCGCAGCGACTGCCCCTCGGTCCGAAACGCGACGACGAAGAAGAGACTCCAGAGAGCGCCGCACCCGAGGTTGAAGAGCCGGATGCGAAGCAGCGGATCCTCCACGAAAGTCGCCAGCATCAACGGGAGCAGGCCGAGCGCGAGCAGCATCCACGAGCGCGAGGCGCCCAGCGTCTCGGGATCCAGGAGGCGCGGCAGCGGCAGCAGATCGGAGAGCGAGAAGCTGGCCAGGTGATCCAGCCACCGGCGTGCGCCGCCGCGCACGCGCGCCTCGATGCGCCGCGGGCGCACCGGACGCTCGGCGGAGGGAGGCGGCTCCGCTCTCTCGATTACGGCCGCCGAGTCCGCACGCGGCGGCGGCTCCGGCATTCCCGGAGGAACGACCGAGCGCGCGGAAGGAGCGAAGGAGAGAAGAGTCGCGGCGGGGAGCCACTCGGGAGTCCCGCTCTCCCAGACCAGATCGGTGGGAAGCAGGAGTCCCTTGGCGGACAAAGCATCGAGCTCGGCAAAAGAAAGCGGCCCGAGCTGCCGGCCCCCGGCATGCGCAAAGTAAACGGGCGAGTCAGCCAAGCGAAACGATGCTAGCAGGGGCTGTTTTCACGCCTCCAAAATGATGTCGAACGCTTCGTGGTGCAGATGCTCGTCGCTCTGCACGCGGATCGGCATGCTGATGCGCTCCTCGAGCTCCTCGATGAGGCGGCGCTCTTCGCCGGAGAGCATCCGGAAGATCTCGGGGTGCACGCGCAGCAGGAGCGAATGCCCCTCGCCCGCCTCCACCCGCTTCAGGATCTCTCGCCGGATCTCGAGCGCGATGGTCTGCACGCTCTTGATGCGCCCCGCGCCGGCGCAGTACGGACAGGGCATCGTCAGGATCCGCTCGAGACTCTGCCTCTGCCTCTTGCGCGTGATCTCCACCAGGCCGAACTCCGACACCGGCAGCATGCGGTTCTTCGAGCGGTCTTTCTTCAGCTCCGCCTCGAGCGCGGTCACCAGCTCCTGGCGGTGCTCTTCCTCTTCCATGTCGATGAAGTCGACGACCAGGAGGCCGCCCAGATCCCGCAGGCGGATCTGCCGGACGATCTCCTGCACGGCCTCGAGGTTCGTCTTGACGACGGTGTCCTCGAGCCTCTTCTTGCCGACGAACTTCCCGGTGTTGACGTCGATCGCCACCAGCGCCTCTGTCTGGTTGATCACGATGTGCCCGCCCGACTTGAGCCAGACCTTCGACTTGAGCGCGTTCTCGATCTCCGCCTCGACGCCGTATTCCTCGAACATCGGCGTCGCCTTGCGATAGAGCTTCACCTTGTTCACGAGCGCGGGCTGCACCTGGTCGAGGAACTCCACCGTGCGCTGGTACTCCTCGTCGTCATCCACCCAGAGCGTCGTGAAATCCGAGCCGAAGACGTCGCGCGCGGCGCGCAGCGTGAGGTCCAGGTCGCGATGCAGCAGCGTGGGCGCGCCGGCGCGATCGCCCTTCTTGCGGATCTGCTCCCAGAGGCGCGTCAGGTAGCGACGGTCGGCGGTGAATTCCTCGGCCGCGCGCCCCTCGCCCGCGGTGCGCACGATGTACCCGCCGGGGCCCTTCTTGAGGCCGGCCAGGATCTCCTTCAGCCGCGCCCGTTCCTCTTCGTTCTCGATGCGCCGCGACACCCCGATGTGGTCGATGGTCGGCATGTAGACCAGCGTGCGGCCCGGGAGCGTGACGTGCGTCGTGATGCGCACGCCCTTGTGCGCGATCATGTCCTTGGTCACCTGCACGACGAGCTCTTGCCCCTCGCGCAGCAGCTCGTCGATCGAGGGGAGGATGGGACGCACGTACGCATCCCCCTCGCCCGGCTCGTGACCCGGGTGATCGGGTGCCGGCGCCGTGCGCACCGCCGCCGCGGTGGCGATCACGGGCTCCACCGGCTCGCCGGTGACGCCGAAGCGATCAAAATCGTCCACTTCCTCGCCGATGTCGGCGACGTAGAGGAACGCATCCTTCTCGAGCCCGAGGTCGACGAACGCCGACTGCATGCCGGGCAGGACGCGCGTCACCCGCCCCTTGTAGATGTTCCCCACCACGCCGCGCTGCTTCCGGCGCTCGATCTGCACCTCGGCCACGCGCCCCTCTTCGAGGACGGCGATACGTGTTTCGCGATCGCCTGCAGAAACGAGGAGCTCCTTCAACATTCTCGCGCCATTGAACCACGAGCCGCACGAGTCGCGCGGGGCGCCGTGGCCGCCCGCGCTCCGGCCCGGGCTTCCCCCATCAGATGTTCACGAAGCGGCGGTACGACACGGAGAGCATCAGGCCCACCATTCCCCAGCTCGCGATCATCGAGGAGCCTCCGTACGAGAGAAATGGCAGCGTGATCCCCGTTGTGGGAAGGAATCCCACGTTCATGGCGATGTTCACGAGCGCCTGCGCGACGAGCCCGATGCCCAGCAGGAGCACCAGCATCGAGCCTCCCCGGTCGCGGGCGTCCCGCGCCAGGGCGATCGCTCGGGCGAGGAAGACACCGTAGAGCCCGAGCACCACCGTCACCCCGATGAACCCCCACTCCTCGGCCAGCGCGGCGAACACGAAGTCGGTGTGTCGAACCGGGAGGAAGCCGAGCCGGCTCTGCGTCCCCTTCTGCCACCCCTTCCCCACGATTCCTCCGGAGCCGATGGCGATGCGGGCCTGCCTCACCTGATACCCCGCGCCGCGCGCTGCCAGGCCGGGGTCGAGAAACGTACGGATGCGGTCCTTCTGGTACTCCTTCAGGACGAACCACGAGCCCCCCACGAGGAGCGAACCCGTGACGAGGAGGAGGATCCACCAGCGCGCCTTCAGGCCCCCGAAGAAGAGAGCCGTGGCCACGAAGGGCAGGTACGTCACGGCGACGCCGAGGTCGGGCTGCACCAGGATGAGCACCATCGGCAGCGCGACGGCCCCCGCGATGGCCGCGATGGTGCGCCCGCGCAGGAACGCCCGGTCGTCGTTCTCGAGGATCCAGGCCAGCAGCAGCGCGGTCGAGAGCCGGACGAACTCCGAGGGCTGGATCTGGAAGCCGCCGCCGAAGCGAATCCAGGAGCGCGCCCCGGCGATGCGTTTGCCGAAGATCGGGAGGTAGACGAGCGCCAGCAGGGAGAGCGTATAGAGGCCGGGCGAGTACTGCAGGAGGATGCGGTAGTCGATGAGCAGGAGGAGCGCCGCGCAGCCGAGGCCGATGGCGGCGAAGATCATCTGCTTGGTGGCGAGATCGGCGCGCGGCGTGCCCGCCGTGGTGGAGACGACCATCAGGATGCCGATGGCCGACAGCGCGGCGACGATGGCCAGCAGGCGAACGTCCACACGGCGGGGGAGGATCTCTCTGAGGCGGGACATCCGTCAGATCCTGGTTCGCGGCACGGTCGCGTCGGGCTCGCGGCGCGGCTCGGGATGCGGCGGCACGGGGCTCTTGGGATGCGCTCCGGTCGAGGCGGTCAGCCCCGCGAGGGGCGGAACCCCGCGCATGAGGTAGTTCTCGAACAGCTTGCCCGCCAGCGGGGCTGCCGCCGTGGCCCCGTGCTCGCCGTGATCGGCGAACACGACGACCACGAGCTTCGGATCCTTGCGTGGCGCAAAGCCCGCGAACCAGCCGTGGTCTCTCAGCTTCTCGGGCAGGAGGTTCGCCTTCTTGGTGTCCTTCTGGCCCACGACCTGCACCGAGCCCGTCTTGCCACAGATGTCGAGCCCGGACCGCCGCGAGGCGTACGCCGTGCCGCCGGGCTGGTTCACCACACGCCAGAGCCCTTCGACGATCTTGTCTCGCAAGCCGGGCGGATAGGAGATCGACTCCTTCACGGGCGGGCGGTAGACGAAACGCTCGGCCGTGCGGATGTTCTCGCCGATGTGGAAGAGATGGGGCGTGGGGAGGGCGCCGTCCTCGTTGGCCAGCGCGGCGAACGCGCGCGCCATCTGGAGCGAGCTGCACAGGAGCGGCCCCTGGCCGATCGACACGGAGATCGTCTCGCCCAGGTACCAGGGGTGCTTGCGCACCGCCAGGCTCCAGGCGTTGGAGGGAACGTTGCCGGTCTTCTCGCGGCCGAGGTCGACCCCCGTGGGCCGGCCGAATCCGAAGAGCTTCGCCGTCTCGGCGATCACCTCGATGCCGAGCCTCTTGCCCATCGTGTAGAAGTAGATGTCGCACGAGACCTGGAGCGCGGTGGCGAGATCGACGGAGCCGTGGCGCCCGTGACAGCGGAAGGAGCGGCCATAGAACGTGGAGGCTCCGGTACAGAACGTGCGCTCGTCGGGGCTGCCGCCATGGGTGAGGATCGCGTAGGCCATGAACGCCTTGAAGACCGAGCCGGGCGAGTAGACGTTCTGCAGCACGCGATTGTTCAGCGGGTAGTCGTCGTTCTCCATGATCGCGTCCCACTCCGGCCGCGTGACGCGCCGCGTGAAGACGTTCGGGTCGAAGTTCGGGGCGGAGAGAAGCGCCAGGATCTCCCCCGTGCGCGGGTCCAGCGCCACCACGCTCCCGACCTTGTCGGCGAAGTGCTCCTCGGCGATCTTCTGGAGCTGCAGGTCGATGGTGAGGACGAGCTTGTTTCCGGGCAGGGGCTCCACGCGCCCCGACTCGCTCACCTCACGCCCGTAGCTGTCGATGATGAGGGAGCGGGCACCCGAGACGCCGGCGAGGAGGTCTTGATAGACCGCCTCGACTCCCTTCTGTCCGATGGATTCTCCGGGGCGGATCTTCCCGGCCGCCGCCTGCATCTGATCGGGCGTCGCCTCGCCCAGGTGCCCCAGGAGATGGGCGGCCACCGTGCCCTGGGTGTAGACGCGCCGTTCGGTGGTCTGCACGACGAGCTCGGGATGCTCGAAGGTGTGCGCTTGCACCGCCCCCACCTCGGCGATCGTGAGGTTCTCCTGCAGCACGACCGGAACGAAGTCCAGATACGAGCGGTCGCGCTCGACACGGTGCTTGAGATCCTCGACAGGACGGTTGAGGAGCTGGGAGACGAAGAGGAGGGATGCGGCCAGATCCTTCGTGTCGCGCCGGTAGAGCAGGAGCGTGAAGGCCGGCTCGTTCTCGGCCAGGACCGCGCCGTGCCGATCCATGATGAAGCCGCGCGGCGCCGTGATGGGGACCGAGCGCTGCTTGTTGTTCTCGGCCAGGCGCGCGTACTCGCCGCCGCGCAGCACCTGGTGGAACCAGTAGATCCCGAGCAGGAGCGCGAAGAAGACGAGCGCCCCGACCGACAGGGCGTCGAGACGGTTCAAGACGGGGCGGCGGTCCTCGCGTGCGCTGGCCGGCATCAGCGCATCGCCTTCACGAGCTGCGTTTTCTTCACAGCAGCCTCCGACGACGGCGCGCGAGCAGCCGCGCGCGCCAGGGGACCCCGGCCGCCGCGTGGATGGCCGCGCCCAGGAGACCCGTGATGACGGCACGCGCCAGGAGCAGCAGAGGCTGCGGGGCGATGGGGTCCCCGCGCAGCACCCAGAGCAGCAGGACGAGGATCGCGCTTTCCACCACGACGGCTCCAGCCAGAAGCCCGCCGACGCCGGCCGGTTTCTCCACCACCATGCGCGCGCCGAGCGTGGCCAGGAGATATCCGACGAGGACCTTCGAGAACGAGTGCAAACCGAGCAGCCGTCCCGGCACGAGAAAGAGGTCCTCGATGAGGCCGGCCGCGAGCCCGGCGAGCATGGCGGCCATCGGCGCGCCCGTGCGGGCCAGATCGGCGACCGGGAACAGAAAGAAGTCGGGCGGAGTCGGGAACCCGGCGGCCCCGAAACCCACCGTGGCCAGCACCGCCGCCACCAGCCCCGCGAGGAAGCGGACCACCTTCACGGCCGGGCTCCGGGCTTCGGAGCCGGCGTGGGCGTGCTCTTCGGAACCGGCGTCGGCGTGGGTGCGGGTACGGCTGCCTGCGAGGCGGGACTCGCCGCGACCGCGGCGTTCGTCACGCTCTCTCCGAGCGGGATGGCGGGGAGCACGAAGATCACCGATTCCCGATTCGGATCCGCCGCGAGCTTCACGGGCAGGTCGAGCAGGAGCGGATTGCCGCTGCGCCGCAGGTCGGCGATGCGGCCGATGGGCAGGTCCTTGGGATACACGCCGTCTGTTCCCGCGCTCACGATGTCGTCGTTCAACGCGAGCTCCTCGTAGGCGCTGCGGGGCACGTACTGCACGGCCACGCCGCCGGCCCCGTCGCCGCGCGCCACGGCCGCGCGCCCCGTGCGGAGAAAGAGCACGCCCACGGCGGCGGTGCGGTCGGTGAGCAGCTGCACGCGCGCCGTGTGCGGCGAGGCGGCCACGATGCGCCCCAGCAGTCCGCCGCGCCCCACCACGACGCCCCCCTGCCCGATGCCGTCCAGCGTGCCGCGGTCGAGCAGCGCCGTGCGGAACGGTCCCGCCGTCTCGAGCGCGATGAGCCGCGCCGAGCGCGTGAACGCGGGAGGGTGCGGCAGCGTGTTGAAGAGCTCCATCATCCGCGTCTTGTCGCGATCCGCGTCACGCAGGCGCAGCAGCTCGCCGTCCATCTCGACGAGGCGCTGCTTGAGGGCACGGTTCTCGGCGAGCAGATGGCCCCGCGAGGACGACCAGACCTTCAGATCCGAGGCGCCGCTGCGCGTGCCCGTCACGAGGCGCACGAACGGCGCCCCCGCATCCAGCAGCCAGGCCTCGCCCACCGTCTGGCCGTTGGGGCGCCGCACCTCGAACGACAGGAGGGCCAGGCACGCCGACAGCAGCACGAAGAGGAGGATCTCGGGGCGCCGGACAGCGTTCGTCGGATTGGGCATGCGAGACGCTGACCTAGCAGCCCGCTGATGAAGGGGGAGGGGTCGGATTCCGGGCGCCGCGGGGTCGGATGCAAGGCCGCGCGACGCACGCGATGCGGGCTATCGCCGAGGAGCGGCAACGCCGCAGGCGGCCCCGCGCCGCCCGGAACCCTTCGGGCGCAGGAGGGTTGCGGTCAAGCTCGGCGTTACACCTCCTCAGCGGAGAGCCGACTCCAGCTCTCGTCGGTGCGCCTTGATCTTGCCTCGCAAGCCTCATGCGTCCGGCCCCTCCCCCTTCATCAGCGGTCTGCCTTCCTAATCGAGGCTGATCTTCCGGAGCAGATCCACGTCGGCCAGCATCGCGCCCGTGCCCAGGGCCACGGACGAGAGGGGCTCCTCGGCGATGGCGATCGGCAGGCCCGTCTCCTCGCGCAGGCGCTTGTCGAGGTTCTTGAGCATGGAACCGCCCCCCGTGAGGACGATCCCCTTGTCCATGATGTCGGCCGAGAGCTCGGGGGGCGTCTTCTCGAGCGCCACGCGCACGGCGTCCACGATGATGCCCACCGTCTCGGCCAGCGCCTCGCGCACCTCGGCATCGGTGAGGGTCAGCGTCTTGGGGATTCCCTCGACCAGGTCGCGCCCCTTGATCTCCATCGTCAGCGGCTCGTCGAGCGGATAGGCCGAGCCGATCTCGATCTTGATCTGCTCGCTCGTGCGCTCGCCGATGAGGAGGTTGTACTTCCGCTTGATGTACTGAATGATCGCCTCGTCCATCTCGTTGCTGGCCACGCGCACCGACTTCGAGTAGACGATGCCCGCGAGCGAGATGACGGCCACGTCGGTCGTGCCGCCGCCGATGTCGACGATCATGTTGCCGGTGGGCTCCGTGATGGGCAGCCCGGAGCCGATGGCGGCCGCCATGGCCTGCTCGATGATGAAGACCTCGCTCGCCCCCGCCTGCAGGGCGGAGTCCTTCACGGCGCGCTTCTCGACCTGCGTGATGTCCGAGGGGACGGAGATCACGATCTTGGGGCGGACGAAGAGCGAGCGGCCGTGCGCCTTCTTGATGAAGTAGTCGAGCATCCGCTCGGTGACCTCGAAGTCGGCGATGACGCCGTCTTTCATGGGGCGGATGGCGACGATGTTGCCCGGCGTGCGCCCGAGCATGTCCTTGGCCTGGCTGCCCACGGCCTCGACTTTGTTGGTGATCTTGTTGACCGCGACGATCGAGGGTTCGCGCACGACGATGCCGCGCCCTTCCGCGAAGACGAGCGTATTGGCCGTGCCCAGATCGATGGCGAGATCGGAGGAGAAGATCGAGAAAAAGGAACGAAAGGCCAAAAGGGTTTCCTTCCGACCGCATCCGAGGTCCGGGTTCTGTTCCCGCTGCCCCTCCCTGCGGCCTTTTAGTTTTGGATGAGAGCGTTTTCCTTGCGAAGGGTTTCGTTTCCGGCGCCGTCCGTGGCCTTGACGACGATCGTCGAGAGCCCTTCCTGGTTGATCGAGATCGTCTTCTTGAAGTTGCCGGAGATGTCGGTGTCGGCACCCTCGCCGTTCACCGTGACCGTGGCGCCCGGCTCCGTCTTGCCGGTGATGATCACGAGGCTGCCGATGACCTGCGGACGCTGCAGGACGAGATCGGGCGGGATGGAGTCGGGGCCCGCCACGGCGTTGGCGCCGAGCACCTTGAAGCGCCGCGTCTCGGACCACTCGGAGCTCTGGTTCGTCTTGGAGAGCGCGGCGACCCGCCAGTAGAACGAACCCTCCTCGTTCACGCCGATCACCGCCTCGGGCGCCTTGCGGTCGAGGAGATCGACGACGAGAGAATCGGGGACGAACAGGCGCACCCGGGCGATCTGCAGGTGGTAATGGGCGGCGTCCGCCACCTTCGTCCACTTGATCGAGACGGGAGCCTTCTTGGCGAGATCGAACACGACGTTGTTGTCGGGCCGCATCGGCGCGGGCGCGTCGGGAAGCTTGATCTTGGCGGCCATCGGAGCGCCGCTGCGGAGCGCGGTCACCCGCTCGTGATCGGACAGCACCACCTTCTCTCCGCTCTGCGTGGAGAGGGTCGTGGTGCCGCGGAAATTCGAGACGCTGGTGTTCTTGGACGAGTCGACGTCCACGGCGACGTTCGAGCGCGCGCCGATGTCGGCGGTGCCCGCGTCCGTCTTGATGATGGAGCGCCCGTTCTCGCCGGTGGAGGTGTCGATGACGCCGACCACGAGCTTGACCTCCGAGCGTGGGGAGGACACACCGCCCGGACCGATGCTCACGTTGGTGCGGTGCACCTCGAAGAGGGTCTCGTGCTTGATGCGGTAGAGCGTGCCGTCCGACGACATGACGTCGACCGTGCCGGTGGCGCCCGTCTTCAGGAAATCGCCGTCGAAGAGCTTCTGGCCGTTCTTGGCCGCTTCCCACGAGGCCCGGTTCGCGTGCTGCACCTCGACCTTGCCCTCGGTCTCGAGGATGGAGGCATCGCTGTGCGTGCTGTCGGCCGAGACGCGCCGAGCGAGCGAGGAGGCCTCGCGCGCGCTGGCCAGCGCCTCGACGGGATGCGCGTCGTCGAGCAGCGCGTGGGCGTCGGCCACCTTGCGGGAGGCGGCGTCGATCTCGTTCTTGAGCTGGGGGGCCTGGGGCGAGAGCTGCGCCTTGACGATCAGCTGCTCGGCGGTCGCGATCTCGCTCTCGGCCCGCTTGACGGGGTCGTCGCGCCGGCCCATCGCGTAGATTCCGCCCACGATGCCGACGGCCAGCACCACAAAAACGAGCAGCCACTTCCACATGCTCGCCTTGGACACGTAGTACCAGTCCAGCTGGGACTCGTACTTGCCGACCTGTTTCTTTGCCACAACGTTCGTCTCTGGGGGACCTGACGTTCGAAGCTGATTTATAGCACACGGAGCGCTCGCTTTACCGGATCCCGCTCCTGCGCTATCGTCCCGGGTTCTCTCTCAGGATCGGGCGGCTCCCCGCGCTCGGCCAGACTTCAAGTCCACCGGAGACACGATGCTGAAAGTATTTCGCGAAAACTTCAAACACCTCCAGTGGGTCCTCTGGGTGGTGATCGCCATCTTCGTCATTTTCGTCTTCGTCGACTGGGGGATGGGGACGGCCAAGGGCGGGGGCGAGTCCGATGTCGCCGCACACGCCGGAGACATCCGGATCACCACCGGCGAGTTCCAGCGCGAATACAAGGACACCGAGGATCGCTACCGCCAGCTCTACGGGAAGAATTTCACGCCCGACCTGGCCAAGGCGATGAACCTCCCCGAGCAGGTGATCAACAGCCTCATCGACCGGCGGCTCATGAAGAAGGAGGCCGAGCGCCTCCACCTGAGCGTGTCGGACGACGAGGTCTCCAGCAAGGTCCTTTCGATGAAAGACTCGCAGGGCCGGCCGATCTTCATGAAGGAGAACGCCTTCGTCGGCGAGGTGCTGTACAAGCGAATGCTCGCCAACGCAGGGCTCACCCCCGAGACGTTCGAGGCGCAGACGCGCGAGCAGATCCTGCTCGAGAAGCTGAACCGCTTCTTCACCGAATCGGTCTTCGTCTCGGATCAGGAGGTCGAGGACGACTTCGCCGCGCGCACCGTCAAGGCCAAGATCGCCTACGTGCTGCTGCCCGCTTCGCCGCTGCCCGCCGGCGCCGTGACGGACGCCGAGGCCGAGGCGGCCTTCAAGCAGAACCCCACGACCTATGCCCAGCCCGAGAAGCGCGTCGCGAAATACCTGCTCGTCGAGACGGCCAAGGTGCGCAGCAGCGTGAAGGTGGCCGACGCCGAGGTGGCCGCCGAGTACAGCGCGAACATGGACAGCTACCGCAAGAGCGAAGAGGTGCACCCGCGCCACATCCTCTACAAGTCCGACGGCAGCCCCGCGCAGGACGCGGCCGCCAAGGCCAAGGCCGAGGCAGCGCTCAAGAAGCTCAAGGCGGGCGCGGATTTCGCCGCCCTGGCGCGGGCGGAATCCGAGGACACCGGCTCGCAGGCCTCCGGCGGCGACCTGGGCTCCTTCGGCCGCGGCCGCATGGCCAAGGAGTTCGAGGACGTGGCCTTCACCGCCGAGCCCAAGGCGCTGAACGGGCCCGTGAAGACGCCGTACGGCTACCACGTCATCCAGGTGCTCGAGCGCACCGGCGAGCGCGTGCAGCCCGAGTTCGAGGTGGCTCCCGCCATCCGCGCCCGCATGCAGGAAAAGCGCGCGACCGAAGAGGCCAAGCGCCTGGCCACCGAGCTCTCCGCCAAGATCGCCAAGCTCGGCAAGCCCACCGACGACCAGCTCCGCGCGCTGGCCGGCCCCACGGTCACCTTCAACGAGACGAACGCCGTCTCCAAGACCGACGCCCCGGCGGGCATCGGCTTCAACCCGAACTTCAGCCAGGCCCTCTTCGCCCTCAAGGTGGGCGAGGTCTCCGAGCCCGTCGCCACGGTGCGCGGCGAGGCGCTGGTGAAGCTCGTCGAGATCAAGAAGCCGGGGCTCCCCGAATTCAAGGACGTGAAGGATCGCGTCGTGGCCGACCTCGTGAAGAAGAAGCAGGACGAGGCGACGGTGGCCGCGCTGAAGCAAGCCATGCAGCCGGGCGTGACGCTGGAGCAGATCGCCGCGAAGCTGAACCTGAAGATCGAGACGCCGGAAGCCTTCTCCAAGAACGGCCCCGTTCCCGGCCTCGGCGGCGCCAAGGCGATCCTGGATGCCGTGTTCGCCGGCAGTGTCGGCGAGATCAAGGGACCCGTAGCCATCGCCGATCGCGGCGCGGCCATCGTGAAGGTGCTCGAGAAGACCCCGTTCGACAAGGCCAAGCTCGACGCCGAGAGAGTGAAGTCGGTCGAGTCGATCAAGAACCAGAAATCGGGCCGCCTGCTGCAGGCGCTCATCGCGCGCCGCCGCTCCGACCTGAAGGTCGAGATCAACAAAGAGCTGCTGGCGCGCTTCGGCAGCCGCACGTAAGGCAAAGGGACGAGGACGATCGCGTGATCGGCCGGCTGCGCGGAACCCTCCTGGATTCGCGGCCCGACCGCGCGGTCGTGGACGTCGGGGGGGTGGGCTACGACCTGTCCATCCCCCTGGGCACCTTCTCGGCGCTCCCGCCCGTGGGCGAGGTCGTCAGCCTTCATGTCCACACGCACGTGCGCGAGGACGCGCTCCAGCTCTTCGGGTTCGCGACCGGGCAGGAAAAATTCGTCTTCGAGAAGCTGATCTCGGTCTCCGGCATCGGGCCGCGCGTGGCCTTGACGGTGCTCTCCGGCCTGCCGCTCCCCGAGCTGGTGAGCTCGATCGTGACGCAGAACGCGCGGCGGCTCTCGACGATCCCGGGCGTGGGCAAGAAGCTGGCCGAGCGGCTCGGGCTCGAGCTGAAAGAGAAGCTCGCCGACTTCGGCTTCACGGCTTCGGGGCGCGACGCCGTCCCGAAGACCTCGGCCGCGGACGACGCCATCGGCGCGCTGAAGAATCTCGGTTACCGGCCGGCGCAGGCGGAGGCCGCGGTGGCCGCGGCCGCCAAGGAAGTGCCGCCCGACGATCTGAACGCGCTGCTGCAGGTGGCTCTGAAATCCTTGGCCCGATGAGTCGCTGACGCGTTCGAGGCCGCTCGCACGGCCACACGCCGATCGGCAATAATGGCTGCTCGCATGGATGAACGGATTCTCTCGGGCGTGCTCCAGACGGAAGAGGTCGTGCCGGACGTTTCGCTGCGTCCGCGCGCCCTGCCCGATTTCATCGGCCAGCCGAAGCTGAAGGAGACCATGGGGGTCTTCATCCAGGCGGCGCGTCGCCGGCAGGAGCCGCTCGACCACGTGCTGCTCTTCGGCCCGCCGGGCCTCGGCAAGACGACGCTCGCCCACATCATCGCGCGCGAGATGGAGACGCAGATCCGCGTCACCTCGGGCCCCATCCTCGAGAAGGCCGGCGACCTGGCGGCCATCCTCACCAATCTCTCGCCCGGCGACGTGCTCTTCATCGACGAGATCCACCGCATGCCGCCCGCCGTCGAGGAGATCCTCTATCCCGCCATGGAGGACGGCAAGCTCGACCTCGTGATCGGGACCGGGCCGGGCGCGCGCACCATCGAGCTGAAGCTCCCCCCCTTCACGCTCGTGGGCGCCACCACGCGCGCGGGGCTCCTCTCGCAGCCTTTCACGTCGCGCTTCGGCATCACGCACCGGCTCGACTACTACGACGTCGCGTCGCTCCAGACCATCGTCGTGCGCTCGGCCGACATCATCGGCTGCCCCATCCACGCGGACGGCGCGGCCGAGATCGCCCGCCGCAGCCGCGGCACGCCACGCATCGCCAACCGCCTGCTGCGCCGCGTGCGCGATTACGCCGAGGTCGCGGGCGAGAGCTCGATCACCTCCGCCGGCGCGCGCGGCGCGCTCGACAAGCTCGAAGTGGACGGGCTCGGGCTCGACGACCTGGACCGCAAGATCCTCCTCACGATGATCGAGCGCTTCGCCGGCGGCCCCGTGGGGCTCTCGGCGCTCTCGCATTCCATCGGCGAGGACAAGGGAACGCTCGAGGACCTCTACGAGCCGTTCCTCCTGCAATCAGGCTTTCTCCTGCGCACTCCCAAGGGGCGCGTCGCTTCGCCCCTGGCGTACCGACACCTGGGCTTCCCCGATCGGCCCGGCAACGGACCGCTGTTTGGGTGACGCGGGGGAAGCCGGCGAGGCGGGCGGCTCAGTTGATGCGGTGACCCCCGAGGAGTTGCGCGTCCCGCGGCGCGGGCTCCTCGTCTTCAACCCGCGCGCGGGAGGGCGCGACCGCCGCGCCGAAATCACGCAGATCGTGCAGCGCGCGGGCGCGCGGGGGCTCGTGCTGGAGGAGCTTCCCACCGAACGGCCGGGACACGCGACGGAGCTCGTGGCGCGGCACCTGGACGAGGCTCCCGACCTCGTGGTCGTGTGCGGCGGCGACGGCACGCTCGGCGAGGCGGCCGAGGCGCTGGTGGGCAGGAAGACGCCGCTCGCGATCCTTCCCGCGGGGACGACCAACGTCGTGGCGCGCGAGTACGGTGTCGGCATCGATTTACGCGCGGCCGAGGCGCACCTGCTTTCCACCCGCCTCCGTCCGCTGACCGCGTGGCACGTGGCCGACCGCGTGAGCCTCATCGGCGCGGGAGTGGGCTTCGATGCGCGTGTGATGGGAAATACCGTGCCGGTGCTCAAGCGGCTCTTCGGCCGCACGGGCATCGGCTACACCGCGACCCTGGAATGGCTCAAGTACGAGTTCCCGCGCCTTCACGTGAGCGGCCTGGATGCCGCGGGCCGGCCGTTCGAGCGCGAGGCGACGTTCGTGCTCTCGGCCAACACGCGGCGCTACGGCGGCGACCCCATCCTCTCGCCGCACGCCGATCCCGAGAGCGACCTGCTCGAGCTCGTGCTCTTCACGTCGCGCTCGCGCGCGGACCTCATGTCCTTCTACCACCGCCTGTCGCGCGGCCGCGCGGAGCACCTGAACGGAAACGGCGTCTCGCGCCTGGCGGTGCGGCACTTCACCGCGCGCTCGCTGGCCGGCTACGAGGTGGAGGTGCAGGTGGACGGGGACGCGGCGGGCATGACGCCGGTGACGATGGGGCCCGCGATCGGCCGCGTGTCGATCGTG
>JBDSFL010000517.1:0-3755 GCA_039919545.1 Thermoanaerobaculia bacterium
CATGAAGGTAATCAACGCCACCACCGCGCGGACCACCTTTTTCCGCTTGATGGACGACGTGGCCGAGAGTCATGAACCCATCCTGGTGACAGGGCGTCGTCACGCGGTCGTGATGGTTCCGTCCGAAGTCTGGAGCGGCATCCAGGAGACTCTCTATTTGCTCTCGGTGCCCGGATTGCGAGAGGAGCTGATGAAAGGGAAGAAAAGGCGAGCGGCGTCCTGCGTCAAGGAGTCGACTCTAAAGTGGTAGGTGGCCTGCGCGGCATGGAAGCGTAACCCCGACCCATGGGCATTGACCGTACATCTGTAACAACGTAACATTGTTACGATGGGCTTGTGCCCCGGAGGGTGACCATGCTGCAGCTTGCCGACAATCGACGACGCTTCGTGATGCCGAAAGAGGCCGCCATCGGTCCCAACGAGCCGGCTGAGGTTGAAGTGCTTCCCGACGGTCGCGTGATGATCTCGCCCGTTCGCATCATCCCGGTGCACGAGCTCTGGGCCGTGACACCCGAGAGCACCCTCCAGACCGAGGCCGCTCTCCGTGATTACCGCGCCGGACGAACGCAGGGAGTGAAGTCGCTCGACGACCGCATCGCCGCCAAGGGGCGCAAAAAAGCTCGTAAGTGACACCGAGCTTTCCGGATGCGTTCGTCCTCAAGCTCCTCAAGCAGGACGCCAGCCTCATCAACTCTTTCCGGCGCTTGGTCGACAAGGTCTTGACCCGGACCGAACAGCAGCTGCGTGAGACGAAAGGCATTCACCTCGAACCGATCAAATCGGATCATCCTTACCAGTCGATCCGAATCGATCGTGGCCCTCGGGCCAAAGTCCTCATCGAGGGGACCACGATGGTTTTTCTGGACCTCGAACAGGACCACGACAAGACCTACGGGAAGAAATGACCGTCTCCCGAACGAGTCGCGACCAACCCTTTTAGGCGAACGACTTATTGAATTAGTTGTACCTACCGCGTAGCGTTCTTTCGATGGCACGAACCGCGAAGCACTCCCCTCCTTCGTCACCCATCGAACGCTCGGCGGTACTGGTGAAGAAGGGTGTTCGGCTCGACACACAACAACGCATCTCCCTCAAGAAAGTGATTGCGGGAGAAGAAGAGATCGAGAACTTCGACGTGTATCGACGAAAGGACGGAGCGATCCTGCTTCAGCCACGCGTGTCGGTCCCGGCGAATGAAGCATGGCTCTTCAAGAACACGAAGGCGCTCGCTTCGGTGCGCGAGGGCATCTCTCAGGCCGCCTCAGGCGACCTCCACGAGAAGCCCACGCACAGAACGATACGGCGAGCGCCTATCGAATCTTCTTCTGGTACGGCCCGGACGAGACCGATCCGAAGTCGAAGAAGCGTATTGCAGTGATTTCGGTGCTCGCCATCACGCCTCATCCCTAGGAGTCTGTCCCGGTAATCCCGGGGTCGCACGCATGGGGCTTGCGAGGCAAGATCAAGGCGCAGCGGCGTGTGATGGAGTGGTTCTCCTGCCACGTCGCTGCAACGCCGAGCTTGACCGCAACCCCCATGCGCCCAAGGGGTTCCGGGCGGCGCGGGGCCGCCTGCGGCGTTGACGCGACTCGGTGATGACCCGTATCACCAGTCGTCGCGCCGCCTTGCAATCGACCCCGCGGCGCCCGGAATGCGTTCCCGGGATTACTCGGACAGACTCCTGGAGAAAACCGCATGAGCATCGAGGTCCGCAACATCCGCAAGACGTTCGGGAGCTTCACCGCCGTGGACGACGTGAGCCTCACGGTGCCCACCGGTGAGCTCGTCGCGCTGCTCGGCCCCTCCGGCTCGGGCAAGACCAGCCTGCTGCGCATCATCGCCGGTCTGGAAGCGGCCGATTCCGGCACCGTGCTCTTCGAGGGGGAGGATGCCTCGCGACGCGACCCGCGCGATCGACGCGTCGGCTTCGTCTTCCAGCACTACGCCCTGTTCCGCCACATGACCGTCTTCGAGAACGTGGCCTTCGGCCTTCGGGTGCGACCTCGCGAGACGCGCCCCGTCGAGTCCGACATCCGCGAGCGCGTGATGGGGCTGCTGAAGCTCGTGCAGCTCGACTTCCTCGCCGCGCGCTATCCGTCCGAGCTCTCGGGCGGGCAGCGGCAGCGGGTGGCGCTCGCGCGCGCCCTGGCGGTCGAGCCGAAGGTGCTGCTCCTGGACGAGCCGTTCGGCTCGCTGGATGCCAGCGTGCGCCTGGAGCTGCGCCGCTGGCTGCGCCGGCTGCACGACGAGATCCGCCTCACCAGCCTCTTCGTCACGCACGACCAGGAAGAGGCGCTCGAGGTGGCCGACCGCGTCGTCGTGATGAACGCGGGGCACGTGGAGCAGGTGGGCACATCGCAGGAGGTGTTCGACCATCCCGCCACGCAGTTCGTGATGAGCTTCCTCGGCAGCGCGAACGTTTTCCACGGACGCGTGGAAGGGGGAAAGGCCGTGCTCGGGCGCCTCACGGTGGACTTCCCCGACAAGGGCGAGACGGGCTCGGCCGCGGGCTATGCCCGGCCGCACGATCTCGAGGTGACGCGCGCGGCCGACGGCGGCGGCGGCGTGTGGGGGCGGCTGGAATTCGTGAACCCGGCCGGGCCGATGGTGAAGCTCGAGCTGAAGGACGACGACGGCCGCATCCTCCACGCCCAGGCGAGCCGGGAGCAGTTCGGCGAGCTGAACGTGGCCGTGGGAGATCGGCTCTACGTGCGGCCCCGGAAGCTGCGGATCTTCCTGTCCGGCGAGGAAGCCCGGCTGGCACCGTGACCGTCCTGCCCGGCAGGGGGCACACACCGATGTGGGAGAAACCCGAGGTGTTCAACGCCGCGGTGATCGAGTTCCTGAGCGAGAACGAGATCCGCGGGGGCGTGGCGCCGAAAGCCACCACCCCCCGCCGGGCCTTGCGTGAGAGCTCTACCGGGCGCTAGCCGCTGCCGCGCCTCCCTGAATCACCACCTCGACGCGGCGGTTCTGGCTGCGGCCGCTCGGGGTGGCGTTGTCGGCCACCGCCTTCGTGGGGCCGTAGCCGTGCGTCTCGATCCGGTCGGGGGCGACGCCGTTGCTCACGAGGACGGCCTTCACCGCCTCGGCCCGCAGCTGCGAGAGGCGCATGTTGAAGTCCATCTTGCCCGTCGAGTCGGTGTGACCCTCCACCAGGATGTGCCGGTCGGGAGCGGACGCGAGCGCGCGACCCACCTCGGCCAGCCGGTCGCGCAGGCCGGGCTTCACGTCGGCCTTGCTGGAATCGAAATAGACGTTTCCCGCCAGCGTGACGACGATGCCGCGCGACTCGACGCGCGTCTCCTTCTCCACCTGCTGGAGGCGGATGAGAAGCTCGGATTGCGAGCGGTCCCGATCGGCGCTCTTTTTCTCGATCTCCTGCGCGCGGGCACGCTCCTCGTCCGCGGCCCGGCGTGCCGCGGCCACCTCGGCCTCGCTGGCCTTCTTTGCCTCGTCCACGTTGCGGCGTTCGGCCTCGAGCTGCGCCTTCAGGGTCTCGATCTGCTGCTGCTGCTGCTGCTCCGAGGACTTGCGGCGTTCGGATTCCAGCGAGGCTTCCAGAGCGCGCACGCGCTCGTCGGCCGCACGCTGCGCATTCTCGCGGTCGGCTTGCGCCGCCGCCATCCGCTCGGCGTCGAGGCGCTGCCGGGTCTCGGCCGCCATGCGCTGCCGCTCCGCATCCGACTGGGCACGGGCCGACTGGGCGCGGATCTCGGCATCCCGCGCGGCGATCTCCAGCTCTCCCCGCCGGC
>JBDSFL010000522.1:0-4315 GCA_039919545.1 Thermoanaerobaculia bacterium
CATCGAACGGAGCGCGTGCCCCGACGACTCCCGAACGCGAAATCGGGTGAGGCTATTCTTCAGCAAGAACATCTATTCCCTCGGGCCGGGAACTATAACAGCCCGTGGCGAAAGCAGAAGGGGCCGCACGCGGGGGGCTAGCGAGGCAAGATCGCGGCGCTGCGGCTCGTGCTGGAGCCCCACCCCTCTCTCTAGAAACGAACCTCTTCGCGATCGGCGCGATCGGCATGCTCGATCTGGATGGTGGTGTGATCGATTGAAAACTCGTCCTTCAGCCGGGCGGCCACGCGATCGAGCAGGTCGTCACAGCCGGCTCCCCCTTCCACCACCACGTGCGCGGTGAGGACGGGGATGCCGGAGGCAAGCGCCCAGACGTGAAGGTCGTGCACGGCGGCGACTCCGGGCACGGCCAGGATGGTTCCTTCGATGAGGGCATGGTCCAGGCCGCGCGGTGTTCCCTCGAAGAGAACGTGGAGCCCTTCGCCCACGAGCCGGATGGTGCGGGGCACGATGGCGAGGGCGAGGAGCACAGAGAGGATGGGGTCGATGGCCAGGAAGCCGGTCAGATAGATCACCGCCGAGGCCACGAGGACCCCGAGAGTCCCCAGGGTGTCGGCCAGCACCTCGAGGTACGCGGCGCGCAGGTTCAAACCACCCTGGGCGGGTCCGCGCAGGGCGGAGAGGGAGATCAGATTGCCCGCGAGGCCGATGAACGCGGCGATACCCATGAACAGCGGACGGACGGGCTCGGGCGAGCGCAGCCGGCCGTACGCCTCGATGAGGATGAAGACCGACAGACACAGCAGCACGGTGCCGTTCAGGACGGCGGCCAGCACCTCGGCGCGATGGAAGCCATAGCTCTTGGTCGGCGTCGCGGGGCGCTGAGTGAGGCGCACCGCGGCGTACGAGAGACCGAGGCCGCCGAGATCCGCCAGCATGTGGGCCGCGTCGGCCAGTAGCGCGAGGCTCGAGGAGAGGATTCCGCCCACGACCTGCACGACCAGCAAAGTCGCCGTGACGACGAGCGCGATGCGCAGCGCCCGCAGAGGACTCTCGCCCTCGCGCGCGGCCTGCGCCTGGGCATGGGAATGAGGAAAGCGGTGGTCGTGCATCGATCCGGCTGGTCGGCAACCTCCCGCCCAGTCTAATATCCGCGGACGAGACTGGATCGCGAGGAGAACCGATGAGAACCCTGAACCTCGATCAAGAGACAGAGCACGCTTCCGTCCCAGGCAAATCGCACGAATCGCATTTCTTCGTGAAGCTGTTCCTGATCCTGCTCGCCCTCTGGTCGACGCTGCCGGTATTCGGTTTCGGCCTCTGGAAGAACGCGTCCGGAGATCTCTCGTTCGACCTCTGGTACCTGATCGTCTTCATGATCATCGCGTTCATGCTGATGCACGAGTTCATCACGCCGCTTCCCGCCAAAGACGTCAACTAGCGCGAGCCTGCTTCCCTGGGGCGGAACGTTGACGCGGCGTCGAGTAAGACGGTATCTTACCGAGGATGAGAACCAGGGTTTCCTCGAAGGGTCAAGTCGTGATTCCCGCGGAGCTCCGTCTGCAGGACCGCATCGAACCAGGACAGGAGTTCGAAGTCGAACGGCTCGACCAGGGCGAGTACCGGCTGGTGCGACTGGCGACCCCTCCGAACGTGGGCGTCGTCGACTGGCTGCTCGCGTGTCCCGAGAAGGGTTTTTTCGTCCCCGTCGAATCCGAGTCGACCGACACGCTTTGAAGTATCTGGTCGACGCGAATGTCCTGAGCGAGCCAACGAAGCCTGCCCCCCAGCTGTCCGTCGTCGAGTGGCTCAGGAGGAACGAACGGGAAATCGTGGTCGATCCGATCATCCTTGGCGAGGTTCGCTTCGGAATTCTTCTGCTGCCGAAGGGGAAGCGTAGAACGAGGTCGAGCGGTGGTTCGATTCGGGAGCGGGGCGCCTTCACTGCTTGCCGTGGGAATCCGTGACGGGACTGCGCTGGGCGAAGCTCCTTGCGAGTCTCCGCGCTTCCGGCCGCGCCATGCCGATCAAGGACAGCCTGATCGCAGCGACCGCTTTGGTTCACGGACTGGTCATGGCCACTCGCAACCGGGCCGACTTCGAGAAGACGGGCCTCGAGATCGTCGATCCTTTCACGGGTTGAGGTGTCACGCGTTGGCGTGAAAAGGCACGCGGCAACGAGGTCTCCGGTGAGGGCCGAGGAGCACACTCGGCGGGCGTCTCCAGAAACGAGACCAAGCCCCTGGTCCGAATCGGTTCGGTTCCGCCCCCTCTCATTCTCTAGTCGAACCGCACCGAGACGAGCTTCGAGACGCCTGGCTCTTCCTGCGTCACGCCGTACAGCGCCTGCGCCGTTTCCATCGTCCGCTTGCTGTGCGTGATGAGGACGAACTGCGTGTCCTCCGACAGCTCGTCCAAGAGTGACGTGAACCGGTCGATGTTGGCTTCATCGAGCGGGGCGTCGACCTCGTCCAGGATGCAGAACGGCGACGGCTTGTATTTGAAGACCGAGATGAGGAGCGCGACCGCGGTGAGCGCCTTCTCTCCTCCCGAGAGCAGCCCGATCGTCTGGTTCCGCTTGCCCGGAGGCTGCGCCATGATCTCGAGGCCGGAATCGAGCGGATCGCTCTCGTCGAGCAAGTGCATCGAGGCCGAGCCGCCACGGAAGAGACGCTGGAAGACCTGGGCGAAGTTGGAGTTGATCGCCAGGAACGCTTCCTGGAAGCGCTCGGCCGACGTCACGTTGATCGTCTTGATCATCTCCATGATCTGCTCGAGCGAGAGCTCGAGGTCGAGCTTCTGGGTCGAGAGCTCTTGCAGACGCTTGGATTCGACGTCGAACTCCTCGAGCGCGGCATGGTTCACGGGACCGAGCTTCTCGAGCGCGAGCGTGCGCTGCATGACCTCTTCCGCGAGCACCGGCTCGTCGGGAAGCGCTTCGTTTTCCGCCAGCTCGATTGCGGGAAGCTCGTTCGGAAGACAGCCGAAGTCGTTGCGGCAGCCCTCGATGAGATAGGCCTCGTCGGCGCGGCGCCGCTCGAGCGAGATCTCGGATTCGAAGCGGATGCGGCGAGCGGTGTCGAGGGCTTCCCGCGCGGCGTGGGCGGCGGCGTCGGCTCCTTCGCGCAGACGCTTGCGCTCGTCGGCCGCCGCGTCGAATATTTTGCGCTGCTCGTCGGCCAGCTGCGCGGCGGTGGCGCGCTCCTGGCGTTTCTCGGTCGTGACGGTTCCAGCTTCGACAGCGGTCTCCCGACGCGCCTCGACGACCACGAGCTGCTCGGCGATGTCCATGAGGCGCCGGCCCGCGGACTCGGAGCGCGACCGGTGGGTCTCGCACGCATCGGCCGCGGCGCGGCGCCGCTCTTTCAGCACGTCGCGGGCGTTCCGCGCGGCGGCGTCGGCCTCCGCGGCGCTCAGGCGTGCCGCACGCGCAGCGTCGAGGCCGCTCTCGAATTCCGAGATCGTCCGCTCGACCGTCGCCATCTCGGCGTTGCGCTGAGCGGCGAGGAGAGTGGCCTCGCTGCGCCCCTCGCCCACGCGGGCCAGGTCGCTCCGGAGAGAGATCTCCTCTTCCGAAAGAACGCTCACCTCGCGCTCGGCGCGGCGCGTCTCTTCCGTGGATGACGAGACGCGGGCGGCGGTCTCCGAGTGCTCGCGCTCGGCGCGGCGCGACGCGCTGAATTCGCGGTCCAGGGACGCGGCGAGGTCGCCCGCCTTGCTCGCGGTGCCGGCGATGGCTTCCTCGAAATTCGACAGCTTCACGGCGAGCTCTTCGCGCTCGAAGACGAGGTTCTTCAGATCGCGGCGCACGGTGAAGAGGCCCTCGCCCGGCACGTCGGTGCCCGCGGCCTCGATGACCGAGCCGCGCACGACGACGCCGTCGCGGCTGACGATGGTGCGCTCGGGATGGAGCGGCGCGAGCGCGAGCGCTTCGTCCACCGTGCCGACGACGATGGCATCCGGCAGCGCGGCCGAGAGCGCCTCGTCGCCGGGGCGCGCGACCAGCAGCTCACGCGCCACGCCGAGCACACGCTCGTCGTGCGGCTTGAGCGGGAACGGAGTCTCCGGAATGGGGAAGATGAAACGCGCGGTGCCCAGGTGGCCGGCACGCACGGCCGCGATCGCGCGATCGAGCGCGTCGCGATCAGGCAGGACCGGGGCTTCCAGAGCCAGCCCGAGCGCCGCATCGAGCGCACCCTCGAATCCCTCGCGGGCCTCGAAGTGGTCGGCGAGCACGCCGGCCGGCGTGACGTTGGCTTCCTTCAGCGCGCGGCGCGCGGCGTCGCCGCCCGACTCGCGTTCGGCGAGCGTCGTC